>CALCPC010000070.1 GCA_937900975.1 uncultured Paracoccaceae bacterium | reverse complement strand
CGTATCTAGCCATCCTGCAATCCTCTCGCGCTAAAGCGCCAACCGGGCGAGCGCGAAGAGCGCGACCGCGAACAATGCGTAAGAGACGCAGGTCATCGCGATGATCGCAGCCTCCCGGGCTAGGCCGTGCACATAATCCTCAATCAACACCCGAACGCCGTTTTTGAAGTGGATGCAGCCGACGCCAAGGAAAAGCGCCGCAACCAGCGCGTGGTAAGGGTGTGCGTAATGCGTCTGCACCGCTTCGTAAGAAGCGCCCAGAATGCTGCCAAAGCTCAGAAGAAAAAGCGGCGTCAGAACCGCCAGGGCCACCGAGGTCACGGTCATTGCCCAATGGTGTTCTGTCCCTGCCTTTGCGGAGCCAAGCCCAGCGGCCCGCTTTCGGTCGGTGATGTATCCCATTGCTATCCTCAGACGATCACGATGGTCAAAAGTGTCAGGACGACGGAGCCGCCGACGCAGCCATAGGCCAGTTTCTCTGCCGTCGGCAGGTCCAAACCCCGCCCGGTATCCCAATAGAGATGCCGCAAACCGGCCAAGAAGTGGTACCAGAGCCCCCAGACCGACAGCAGCATCACAAGGTCGCCAAGCCAGGAGGTCAGCACCCAATTGGCGCGGTTGAACGCGGCCTCGGACGTGGCGGCAGAGAGAAGCCACCACACAATCAGGATGCCCGAGACAAGAATGGCATTGCCGGTGATCCGCGTCAGGATCGACGTGACACTGGTCCATTGCGGCCGGTAGATCGTCAGATGGGGCGAGAGCGGCCGGTTGCCGCGGTTTACATCAGCCATGGGATCCTTTCCGCTCTTCCGCCTGACGCTTTGCCATGCGTCGTGTGCGTTACGTGACCCTAAAAATATTCCGCGTCCGTTCACAGTCCCCGTCGCGTGCCGAATTGACGCGGTTGACATGTTTTTGGCAGAACTCCGGTTTTTGTGATCACGGGGTTTTCGAATGTGATCACAAAAAGCGGCTTCGGCGACGAAGCGTTGCGCTTTAAGCGGGCCGGTCCGGCATCCAAAGCCAAAGATCCAAGTCCAGCAGTACGTTCGGGTCGTAAGCCCCGGCCGCATCCCGCAAAACGCCAGGCCGCCCCCCGGCCGCGCAGGCCACCAGCCGGGTGCGCAGCGCGCCAAGGCCGCTTGGCCCCGGCGGCGCCTTGTCCAGCACCTCTGACCAGGCGGTGACGGTCGTGCCGGCAAAGCAGGGATTAACATGGGTGCCGGCGTTGATCGCCGCGATCCCGAAGGCGTTTTCGAGCCCGTTGAAGCTGAGCGCGCGGGCCAGGCTGATCACATGCCCGCCATAGACCAATCGGCGCCCGTCGGGCCGGAGACTGGCGTCGAAATGCACCCGCGCCGTGTTGTGCCACAGCCGGGTCGCCATCATATGCTCCGCCTCCTCGACGGTGACGCCGTCCCGATGGTCCAGGATCTCGTCCACGCTGAAGTCGCCCCAACCCCGACCATCCCCCGCCGCGACCCAATCGTACCGCGCAAGGTCCAGCCGCGGCGGCGTCAGATCCTCTGGCGCCAGCGCGGGCCGAAGATCCGGCACCACGGCGGGCGGCGCGGGGTGACCGGGATCGCGTTTGCGCACCAAAACCCAGCGGCAAAAGCTCAAGACCGTCTCCCCGGCTGCATTTTTACCCAGCGTGCGGACCCAGACGATGCCGGTTTTGCCGCTTGAGGTCTCTTTCAGCCCGATCACCTCCGACACGGCCGACAGCGTCTCGCCAGGAAAAACCGGTTTCAGAAACCGCGCCTCCGCATAGCCGAGATTGGCGACGGCGTTCAGCGAGATATCCGGCACCGTTTTGCCGAAGACCGCATGAAACGCGACCAGATCGTCGACCGGGCTTCGCGGCAGACCGCAGGCGGCGGCGAAAACATCGGAGGTTTGGAGCGCGAAGCGCGCGCCATAAAGCGCGGTGTAAAGCGCCGTGTCGCCCGGTGTCAGCGTGCGCGGCGTCGCATGGATCAGCGTTTGGCCAAGCGCGAAGTCTTCGAAAAATAGGCCCCGGTCAGGATTATGGGTAACAGGGTGCCTAGTTGAGATTGGGCGGAAGACGCAAGGGCAATGGGCCCGCTGGACCGGCTAGGCCGCCTGTTCCCGCGCGCTGATCGCGGCGGCACGCGCGAGGGTGCGCTCGGCGATTTCGACATGGAGGTTTTCGACGATCCGCCCGTTCAGAACCGCGACGCCGGCGCCGGCGGCCTTCGCCTCACGGAACGCGCGGACCGTGTCGCGGGCGGCCGCAAGCTCTTCGATATCGGGGGCGAAAACAGTGTTGGCGATCTCAATCTGGCCGGGGTGGATCAACGTTTTGCCGTCAAAGCCCAGATCGCGGCCATCCTCGCATTCCCGGCGGAACCCCTCAGCATCGCGGAAAGCGTTGTAGACCCCGTCAAGGGCGATCAGACCCGCCATGCGCGCGGCCAGCAGACAAAGCTGGAGACCGGTCAGAAGCGGGCGGCGGTCGGAACGGTCGCGGCACTGCAGCTCTCGCGCCAGGTCGTTGGTGCCCATCACCATCGCCTCAAGCCCCGGGGCGGCTGCGATCTCGCGCGCGGCGAGCAGGCCACGCGCGGTCTCCATCATGGCCCAAACACGGGTCTTGGCGGCGTCGCAGCGCGCGGCGACGCGGACCACAGTTTCGGCCGTCTCGACCTTGGGCAAGAGAATGGCGTCGGGGGCGGCGGTAAGCGCGGCCTCCAAATCCTCGGCGCCCCACGGCGTTTCGGGGCCGTTGATGCGCAGCGCGACACGGCGCGGCGCGAACCCGCCTTCGGCAAGGACGGCGACGGCCTGCGTCCGGGCCAGCGCCTTTTGGTCGGGCGCCACCGCGTCCTCAAGATCCAGGATCAAGGCATCGACAGGCAGCGTGCGCCCTTTTTCGAGGGCGCGCAGGTTCGAGGCGGGCATGTAAAGCACCGAGCGGTGCGGCGCGGCAACGGCCATGGGACCTCCTGGCTTTGGTTGCAGCGCAGCATAATTATTCTGCGCGTCGCGTAAACCCAGGTTTACACTTTCCCGGCGAAACACCGTGGCATTTGCATCGAATTGATGCGGGATTGTTGCGCGCGGTCGGTTTTGGGCGCGCGGTGCGTTAACCACTTCTTCCTTCTTCTTGATCAGGGTTGGCGGGTCAGGACGCTTGCGTAGACAGGGGCCGTCCGCGTTTGGCCAACCAAAAAGGACGGCACGCCAACTTTCTGACGCGTAGGACCGCGGAGCGGCCCCTAGTGCGCAGCGCGCCGGCCGGGGGATGTTCCGCCTGGAGCAAGGTTGGACCGACATGAAACAGGCTACCCGACTGATCACCGCCCTCCTGATTGCTGCACCGTTTCTGACGCAGCCAAATCCGGCCGCCGCGCAACAGGGCAGTTGCGGCGACCGCGACGCCATCATCGAACGCCTGGGCGACCGCTATGGCGAGGCGCGCACCGCCCGCGGCCTGTCGTCGAACAATGGTATGGTGGAGGTGTATGCCTCGGAAGAAACCGGCACGTGGACCATTTTGATCACTTTGCCCACGGGCAAAACCTGCCTAATCGCCGCCGGCGATTTTTGGGAGGCGGCACCCGGCCCGATCACGGCTGGCAAACCGACCTAAGGGATATGCTTCCCGGACCGGGCCCGGATGGCGCGGACCCTACGTCTCGGCTCAGCTTTATGCTGAACCCGAGGCGGTCTTTTTGTGACGGCAGAACCCGGCTGCGCCCCGCCCCCACCGCATCGGCCGCGGCCCGCTTGCCGCAGTGCACACGCCTTTACGCCACGTAACCGGATCGATCCGGCGCGCTAGGCCAAAGCCTCCCAAATCAGTTTGCCGCCGGCCAGCGTCAGTGTGGCATAGGCCAGGCCAAAGAACAGCCATGCCGGCACATGGCGATGCGCCCAAACGCCCAAAAGCGTGCCAAGGATCGCCGCCGGCGCCAACGCCATAGCGCTGAGCGCGATGGTCGTGTCGAACAGGCCCAGCCCAAGATACAGCGCAAACTTCGCCAGGTTTATCAGCCAAAAGACCAGGACTGTGGTCGCCTGATACGCACCCTTGCTGAGGTTCTTGGCCAAGAGATGCACCGCAGCAGGCGGCGCCCCGGCGTGGGTGGCAAAGCGGGCGAGGCCCGGGGAGGGCCGGCGAGCTCCGGCGAGGCCCGGCGAGCCCCGGCG
>CALCPC010000069.1 GCA_937900975.1 uncultured Paracoccaceae bacterium | reverse complement strand
GCCCCGCCGCAATCGCTGGCCGCGCCAGCGGAAGCGAAACCCGCAGAAAAGCCGCGTGGGGCGCCAGGCCCAGCGCGCGCGCCGCATAAAAGGGCGCCGCGGCTTGGCGTTTGAAGGCCGCGCGCGCCAACAAGTAGACGTAAGGATAAAGCACCAGCGTCAACATCGCCGCCGCCCCGCCAAGCGAGCGGATCTCGGGAAACCAGTAGTCCCGAGGGCCCCAATCCATCATCTCCCGCAGCGTCGTTTGGACGATACCCGGGTGGTCGAGCACATCGGTATAGGCATAGGCAAGCACATAGGCCGGGAATGTCAGCGGCAGCACCAGCGCCACCTCCAAAACCCGGCGCCCCGGAAACACCGTCGCCACGACCAGCCAGGCCGTCAGCGTCCCAAGCACCCCGCTGCCAACCGCGACCAGCACAACCAGGGCAAACGTCGTTGCGGTATAACGCCACAGCACTGTCTCGGCGAGTTGGCGCAGCGTGTCGAGCGAGCCGAGCGCCGCCGCCGCAACGACACCAACCAGCGGCAGCACACAGATTAGGGTCACGGCCAACGCCGCGGCGGACATTAAGTGGCGGTCCATGGACCTCCTGTGACGTGTTGCATCGGGCTGCGCCGACTAGTCGATTAATTTTGTCAGGATTGACTAATCCGACAAGTTCTATCAAGATTAGTCTCATGACAGAACGCCGCGCGCAAGCGGGGCCCGCGCATAACACTCGTCCGGGAGACAACCGATGGCCGAAGACAGCCGCACCCCACCGCCCGCCGATGACAAAGATCGGGAGCGTCCGTGTTGGCGCGAAATGCTTCACGGCGCGCTTGCCGGGATCAACCCGCTCGACGACCAGCTTGAGCGTTTCATAGATCATTTGGAGAAAACCCGATGACAGCGTTGTCCGATATCCCAAGCCGTGCCGTCGCCGCCGATCCGCCTCAGATCGACACCTATGACGCCAGGGCGCTTGTCCAAAATGGCGTGCAGGCCCGAATCATCCTTGACGGGCAGGCGTATTACCTGCGCATCACCCGGGCCGGAAAGTTGATCCTGACCAAGTAGCGACCCCGGTGTCCGGTGCATGCACACAACATCTCCGCAGCCCTGCCCGACCGTTTGGGGGGCAAGAGGGGCACTGATCGCGCGATCGGCGTATGGCCTGCGCCAAAATGCATCGGCCAAAGCGCTGTTATTCCGTCGCCGCTGACATTAGCTGATTAAAAGGGTCGGGTTGCGCTCAGGGCGCACCTGCCTCAACGGCAACCCTGCGGCGGTGAAGGGCTAGAGAGCGAGATGTCGAGAACACCAAGTCCGTGCATCGACGTGTGCAAGTTCAAGCGCGAAGGTCATTGCATCGGATGTTCGATGACGAAGCCACAAAAGTCGATGTACAAAAGCCTGAAGAAAGAGGCGCATCGGGCGGCGTTCGTTCAGATGCTGGTGGCACAGCAAAAGGCCTTGGGACGTTACACCCATTGGGCACCCGCTTACTTGCGAAAATGCCTGAAAAAGAAGGCGCGTCCAATCCCCGCCGTGCGCGACGCGGCCTAGGGGGCTTTTCGTTCAAAGCAGGTCAGCCTTCATCAGAAACGCGTTTAAGATCATAGCCGTTCTAATCTTTGACCAACGATGTCTGATGCCAAACAGAATTTGCTCTAAGGACACGCGTTCTTTGGCCAAGGCACAGGCGCGCTGATCCTGGCAAATCGGTCAAGGAAAGCGCGTAGGCCGGACTGCAATTCCTTGTCCGGTGACGCGACCGAATGGAAGCGACGACAGCCCCGCTTGGCTTGCCCCGATTTTTGCGCGGCAAGCGCTGACGCGCTCACCCTGCCCCATCATCTCATTCCGAAACGCTTGGAGGTCGTCCCGACTGGCCACACGAGGTCTGTTTGCATCGGGACGATGCCGCGCATCCCGCCGCAAGCCACGCGGCGGGCAAGCGGAACATGTCGCGGGCGCTAGGCGAGATGGCTGCGCAAAAACCACGCGAATTTTTCGTGCGTCTGCCCGCGCGCGATGCACAGATCCTCGGTCAGCGTGTCGCCATGCCCCGCAGAAATCTCCCCCGCGCCGGCCAGCGTAGCCGCCAACGTCTCCTGCGCGTCGAGCATCATCTTGATCATCTCGCGATCCGATGCCGTTCCGCTGTGCTCACCCACTTTTGAGCGATCGAGCATCCCGGCAAGCGTGCCCTCGGCATGGCCGCCAATCGCCTTGATACGCTCCGCAAGGTCGTCCTGAGCTTCAAAATGATCTTCGTAGATTTTCTGGAACAACTCGTGAAGCGGCCCGAAGGCCATGCCGGTCACGTTCCAATGAAAGTTTTGGGCGAGCATCGTCGTCACGGCGGTCTCTGCCACCGACTGGTTCAGAACCTCCACAATGGCGGATTTGGCGTCGGTCGATAGCGCGGCTGCGGTCTGTGTCATACGGTGCCCCCTCTCACTTCAGATTTTCGCTGCATGGCTGGCAGGCGATAGCCCGGCTGGCTTAGCAACAAAGCTAGCCATTCTGAGGGCGGAGACAAGGGCTTCTTAGAATTATTCTAATGAAGCTCGAAGCATTCCGAAATCCGGGTCATCAGAAATCCGACAAGGCGCCGATGCTCGCGCCCCACGCGGGAGTTCAGCAAAAACGCTGCGCTGGCCCGATCGCCCGACGCCTCGGCCCGCGCCAGTTGAACAAGCCAGCATTCGTCGAATGTCAGCTCCTCTGTCCCCGGCGCCAGCAACCGCGACGCTTTGCCAAGCGCCTGGTTCAGGCATCGCATCAACGCCTCACCATAAGCGGCAAGGCTGTCGGAGCGGCCAACTTGCAAAAGCGCGCACGCCTCAAACAGATCGGTGCGCGGTTTCGACCGGCACCCCATGGCCACAAACCGCAAATGGTTCAGCAGGGCGCGCTCTCCCACCCCAATGGTCGGGGTGGGTAAAGCTGTCGTTCGATCATCGGCACGCAACGCCACCATGGGTCGGATACTCCCCTTGGCGATCGCGGTGGCGGGATGACACGCCGCGACACGCCCTATTCCCGAGTGATATTATCGGTAAAGCCGCAAATCGCAAGTCCGACACCGTCCGTTGGCTTAATTCAAAGCCACCGATATCTGCGCCAGAACGCTGCGAAACGCGTTGTGACGACGGCCCGCGACACCAACGGGCCGGATCCCGCAGCGTGCCCGTCCCAAGGCGGTTTGCGCCCGGCCAGCTGCGCGCTTTGCGGCGGGGCATGCTTGTTCCTGGCGCCGTCACCGGGGGTGTTGCAACGCTCTGCGGGCAAAGCCTTGGGGTCTCAGGGGCTTGCAACGCGGTTTCTGGGGCCAACGCACGTCCGCGACCCGGGGCACGCCGCGCTTGAAGATCGGTGTGGGGGGCATGCGCTGGCGTGGCCGCAACCCGAGAATGGCCGTGTCCTGCACCGCGGCAGACCCTACCGCCACAGTTTAGCGGAGCGTGCGCCCGACCGCCTATTGATCG
>CALCPC010000068.1 GCA_937900975.1 uncultured Paracoccaceae bacterium | reverse complement strand
GCATCGACTACGAAGGTTTTCGCGATCTTCTTGGCTTTCACGCTCAACACGGCACCAGCGCCGTCCTGATCATGGGATCGACGGGCGAGGTGTCGATGCTGAGCCCCGAGGAGAAAAAGAAGATCATCACCGAAACGGCCAAGATGCGGCCCGCGGGGATGCAGATGTTTTATGGATGCTCGGGAAACAACACTGCTGCCGCCATCGAAATGGTGCGCTATGCCGAGGGTGAAGGCGCCGACGGGGCGATCGTGGCCGCGCCGTCTTATATCTGCGCGCCCAATGCCGATATCGCCGACTATGTGGAAGAGATCTGCGACGCGTCCGACCTTGCCATCGGGTTTTACAACAACCCGCCCCGGGTAAAGACCGATCTGCATTGGGACGACATGCTGCGCCTTGCAAAACACCCCAACATGGTGGTGCTGAAGGAAAGCACCACGCGGGTGGGCCAGGTCGCCCAGATGTGCGCGGCCAAGCCCGATCTGTCGATCATGTGCTGCTGCTCGCCCAATCTTGGGCTTGTGGTGCCGACGATGTCGCTTGGCGGGCATGGTACGGCGAACATGACCGGAAACATCATCCCCCGCGCGTTCGCCGTGATCTCAAAACCCTGGGAAGAGGCCGAGGATGCTGTGCGGTTCAAGGATGCCTATTTGCATAATCTCGACATGCTGCATTTCGCCTATTCCGCGATCAATCCCGTGGCGATCAAAACGCTGATGCGGGCGGTCGGGCTGCCATCGGGCCCCTTGCGCAAACCGCTTAAGCCGCTGGACCGGGCGGGCCTGCAGCAGGGGCTCGACATCGTTGCGCGCCTGGGGCTCGACCGGATCTATGGCTATAAGCTGACGTCCAACCTCGCCGCATGACGGTGGCGCGCGTCACCCTGATCACCGGCGCGTCAAGCGGTATCGGCGCGGCCACTGCGCGCCGTTTGGCCAGCCGGGGAGAGGCGCTGTTTCTTACAGCCCGCGGCGGCGTGGACGGCACAAAGATCCCCGCGCTCGACGCTGTCGCCGACGCGGCGCGTGCGGCAGGGGCCGAGGTCGAGACGCGCATTGCAGACCTTGCGACGCCCGGACAGGCGGAAACGGTGGTGCGCGCGGCGCTCGACAGGTTCGGGCGGCTCGACCGTGTGGTCTCGAACGCCGGGTTCGCCGTTTCCGGGACGCTTCGGGAAACACCCGAAGAGATGTTCGATCTGTCGCTTCAGGTGATCTACCGGGCATTTCTCGATCTGGTGCGCGCGGCCGAGCCGGCGCTGACCGCGGCCCCGCGTGGGCGCGTTGTCAATGTCAGCTCCTTTGTCGTCGATCAGGTGCCCGGCGGTCGCGCCTTCCCGGCCACGGCGGCGGCGAAGGGCGCGGCGGATGCCTTGGCGCGCACGCTTGCCGTGGAGTTTGCGCCCAAGGGGATCACGGTGAACACGGTGGCACCCGGTTTTACCGAAAAGGAAAGCCACGGACACTCGGCGCTGTCGCAAACCGCCTGGGACGCTGCCGCTGCTTTAACACCGGCTGGCCGGCTTGCTAAACCACAGGACGTGGCCGCGGTGATTGCGTTTTTCCTCAGCGACGAGGCCGATCATGTCACCGGGCAAAACATGCGCGTTGACGGCGGTCTGTCCTTGATCTGAAAGGATATCTGTCATGCCGATCGTGCGCGTTACCCTGGCCGAGGGCCGCAGCAAGGCGCAAAAGACCGCGCTGGCCCGCGAGATCACCGAAAGCGTCGTGCGCCATTGCGGTGGCCACGCCGCGCATGTCTACGTCCTTTTTGACGATGTCGCCCCCGACGAATGGCTGGTCGGCGGCGAGACGATCACCGAGCGGCGGCGCGCGCGCGGCGAGCTTTAGCGCCGGTGTCGCAGAACCCCATCAGCCTCTGCCACTGGGGGGCGTTTGAGGCGCATCTTCGCGACGGGCGCTTTGTTGCCGCCACGCCCTGGCCCGGCAGCGGGGCGCCGCCCGCGATGATCGCGGCCCTGCCAGACCTTGTCTATTCAGACACCCGCATTCTGCGCCCGCATATCCGCGAAAGCTGGCTGAACAAAGGGGCCCGTGCCGGCGGGGCCGGGCGTGGGGCGGAAAGGATGGTGCCCGTTGACTGGGACACCGCGCTTGCCCTTGTGGCGGCAGAGATTGCGCGGGTCCGCGATGCTTATGGCCACACAGCGCTGTTCGCGGGGTCCTACGGCTGGTCCAGCGCCGGGCGGTTTCACCATGCCCGCAGCCAGATCCGCCGCTTTTACGGCGCGTTGGGCGGGTTTACCGATCAAACTGGAAATTATTCCTGGGGCGCTGCGGAAGTGCTGTTGGAGGAGGTTCTGGGCTCATCCGATGCCGTCCGGGGGGCGGCGACAGCCTGGGACAGCATCATCGGGCAGACCGATACTTTCGTCGCCTTTGGCGGGCTAAATTCCAAGAACTGGCATGTAACATCGGGCGGCGCGGGGCATCATCACATGCCCGACCACGTGCGCACCGCCGCCAAACATGGCACCCAGTTTATTGTCATCAGCCCCTTCGCCGATGACAGGCCGGACGGTATCGATGCCCAGTGGATCGCCCCGCGCCCTGGCAGCGACACGGCAATCATGCTGGCGCTGTCGCAAGAGATGGTCCGCCGCGGGCGCGCCGAACGTCGCTTTCTTCAGCGTTTCACAAACGGTGCGGCGCCGCTTCTGGCCTATCTGGACGGCAGCGCGGATGGCACCGAGAAAACGCTTGCCTGGGCTGCCGAGATCGCCGACGTGCCGCAGCATGCGTTGGTGCGTTTGGCAGACCGGATCCAGACCGGCCGCGTGATGGTGACAGCGACCTGGTCCCTCCAACGCGCACAGAATGGCGAAATGAGTTATTGGGCGCTGATCGCGCTGGCCGCCATGCTTGGCCAAATCGGCTTACCCGGCGGCGGTTTTGGCTTTGGCTATGGGTCGCTTAACGCTGTCGGACATGGCGCGACAAAGGGTCTGGTGCCCGACCTGCCGCGTCTGGGGAACGCCGCGGGCAAGACGATCCCCGTGGCGCGCTTTGCCGATATGCTTGAGACGCCGGGGCGCGCGATTGCCTTTCGGGGCACGTCGGTGAGGCTGCCCCATATCCGGCTGATCCACTGGGCGGGCGGGAACCCGTTTCACCATGCGCAAGATCTCTTTCGGCTTCATCGGCTCTGGCAACGGCCGGAAACCATTGTGGTGCATGAGCAATTTTGGACAGCCACCGCCAAGCGCGCCGACATTGTGCTGCCAGCGACCACGACGGTTGAGCGTTGCGATATCGGCGGCACATCGCGGGACAGACATGTTTTTTACATGCCCCGCCTAATCCGGCCGCGCGGCCAGGCGAAGGCCGATTATGAGATCTTTGCGGCGCTGGCAGACCGGCTGTCCATCACGGCGGCCTTTACCGAAGGTCTTGACGAAAACGGCTGGTTAAGACGGCTTTGGGCCACGTCCATGGCCCAAGCGCGCAAAAGAGG
>CALCPC010000067.1 GCA_937900975.1 uncultured Paracoccaceae bacterium | reverse complement strand
CGTGCGATAGTACATCTTCTGAAAATCGCCATCCATCGTGATGAAGTACGTCGACCCCTCGACCTTTTGGTTGAAGTCGCGGAATTAGGGCGCGATGTCCTGAAGATCGATCTTGTCATCGGCCGCGATATAGGGGTCGAGGTTTTCGACCAGCCCGGCTGACACCAGTTCGACGCCCCAACCAGAGGCGAAAACACCCACATCGACAGAATTGGTGCCCGTCGCCCAATCCGTCAGAAGCTTTTGAAAGATCTCGGCGAACGGCACTTCGGCCACGCGGATCTCGGCGCCGGTCATGGCGGTGAACTCTTCGCCGCGCTCCACGATCCGACCGGCGATGACAGGGCCGGGGCGCGTCAGAATGTTGATCGTCACCCCCTCGTAATGGCCATCCGCACTGACGCCCGTGGGCGCCAATGCTGTCGCCAGTGCAAGCGACGACCCCACCAAGACTGTTCGTAGCATGTGTTTCCTCCACTGTTATGCGCGCGCGCCCTTTTCGGTGAAGGGCTTCGAACGGGCTGCGGTGCCGATCATTTCGGCGCTGCAGGATCTTTTTTCGGGCGATGCAAGCTGTCCAATCCGGCGCTCTGCCCCCTGCATCCCCCGCGTCCCGAAACGCTACTTGCGCCGGTGGTACCTGTCAACTAACATGTTAGACATGAAGGAAGCCGTTCTGACACTTGAAGAGGCCGACGTCTCAAAGCTCCCGTTGGTTGGCGATTTAAGCGGTTCTTTGGCCGAACGGGTCTACACGGCCGTGAAGGGCGCGATCCTGACGCTGGATTTCTTGCCCGGCGCCCAGATCCGAAAATCGGCGATCTGCGCGCAGCTTGGCGTGTCGCGGTCGCCGGTTTCGGACGCGCTGACCAAGTTGTCGAACGAGGGGCTGGTCGACATCGTGCCGCAATCGGGCACGCGGGTTTCGCGGCTGTCGATGGCGGCGATCCGCGAAGATGTGTTTATCCGCGGCGCGCTGGAAGGCGCGGCCGCCCGGCACGCGGCGGCGGAAAGATCGCCGGAAACGATGGCGCGGCTGACCCGCAACATCGAGATGCAAAAGCTTCTGGTCGCCGATCTCGATGCGCAAGACTTCATGCGCACCGACATCGACATGCACGACATGATCCTGGCCACCACCGAAAAGCCGCGTCTGCGCCTGGCGGTGCGGATCTTCTCGTCCCATGTCGACCGCGCGCGGCAATTGCTGCTGCCAGAGCCCGGGCGTCTGGCCGAAACGTTGGAGGAGCATGTGGCGCTGATCGACGCGATTAGAGACCAGGATCCAGCGCGCGCCGAGGCCGCGATGCGCCATCACGTGGAGCAATTGACCCGCCGGCTGGCGCCCTTAGAGGCCGCGCGGCCGGATCTTTTTACATGATCGCGCGCCGCCCAGGGTCGCGGTGCGCCTGTCAACGGCACACGCTCACCCCAGCGCCCCCGGGGTCCGGCCGCTCACCCCGCATGGAATGAGGAGCAACCACTGCTGCGCAACATCAACCCGATCCTGTCGCCCGACATGCTGCACACCCTCCGCGCGATGGGCCATGGCGACGAGATCGTGATCGCCGACGCCAATTTTCCGGCCGAGGGTCTGGGCCCGCTGTGCCTGCGGGCCGACGGCTCGGACACGGGGGCCATCCTGGCCGCGATGCTGTCGGTCATGCCGCTTGACACGTTTGTGGACGATCCGGCGTTGACGATGCAGGTGGTTGGCGATCCGGCGGCCATTCCGCCGACACAAGTCGATTTCCAGGAGATCATCGCAAAAACCGCCGACGCGCCGCGCCAGATCCAAACGCTTGAACGCTTTGCCTTCTACGACCGCGCCGCCACCGCCTTTGCCGTCGTGCAAACGGGAGAGCGGCGGCTTTACGGCAACATCATCCTGAAAAAGGGCGTGATCGGGTGAGGATCGACGCGCATCAGCATTTTTGGGCGCTGGCGCGGGGCGATTACGGGTGGCTGACGCCCGACCTCGCCCCGATCTACCGGGATTTCCAGCCCAAGGATCTGGAACCGGCGTTGAGCGCGCGGGGGATCGGCGGCACGGTTTTGGTGCAGGCCGCACCGACCGAGGCGGAAACGGCCTATATGCTGGACCTCGCCGCGCAGACGGGTTTTGTCAAAGGCGTCGTTGGCTGGGTCGATTTCGAAAGCCCCGGCGCGGTGGACAGCATCGCAACCCTGGCCGAGAACCCTTTGCTGCTTGGGTTGCGGCCGATGATCCACGACATCGTGGACGACGCCTGGATGCTGGGCCCGGCGCTGACGCCGGCGTTTGACGCGATGGCCGCGTCGGGGCTCGTTTTCGACGCCCTAACCCGGCCGCGGCACTTGGGCCACCTGTCGACCCTGCTGGGCCGCCATCCCGACCTGACGGTCGTCATCGACCACGGGTCCAAGCCCAATATCGCGGCCGGTCATTTCGACGCTTGGGCAGACGCGATGGCGCGGCTCGCGCGGGAGACGGGCGCCGCGGTCAAGCTGTCGGGCCTGGTCACCGAGGCTGGACCCGACTGGCGGGTTGAGACGCTGCGCCCTTATGTCGATCACCTGCTCGATACGTTTGGGCCGGACCGTATGCTTTGGGGCAGCGATTGGCCGGTCTGCACCCTGGCCAGCGACTATGCCCGCTGGTGCGCGGCGACTGACGCGCTGATCGGGGCGCTTAGCGACCGCGAAAAAGCGGCGATCCTGGGGGGCACGGCCATCGCCACCTACGGTTTGGCGGCGCCGGCATGACGCGGATCACTGGTATCGCCACCTATGACTTGCGCTTTCCAACCTCGGCCACGCTCGATGGCTCGGATGCGATGAACCCGGATCCGGATTACTCGGCCGCTTATGTGGTGCTTAAGACCGACGGTCCGCATCGGGGCCACGGGCTGACCTTTACCATCGGGCGGGGGAACGAGGTGTGCGTGGCCGCGCTGAACGCGCTGGACGCGCGTGTT
>CALCPC010000066.1 GCA_937900975.1 uncultured Paracoccaceae bacterium | reverse complement strand
GTGCCGCTAGGCGGAATGGTGCAGTTTTTGGGCGATGCCGATGGCGCGAGCCGCGCCGACAAGGCAGAGCTTGACGCCATGCCGCCAGAGTTGCGGGAGCGGTCGTTTCACGGCGCTAGCGTCGGGCGCCGCGCGGCCACGGTCTTTGCCGGCCCGCTGTTCAATTTCATCCTATCGACGGTGCTTTTCGCCGGGCTTGTGCTGTGGACGGTGGTCGAGGCCGAACCGCTGGCGATTGGCGAGGTGCGCGAGATCCCGGGCCTTGCCAATGAGGTTGAGGCGGGCGACCGCATCCTGGCCGTGAACGGCACGGAGGTTGCGGATTTCGCGGCGTTTAACACCCTTGTGCGCGGGATGGAGACGCCGGCGCCGATCACGCTGGAGATCGAACGGGATGGCACGGCGATGACTGTGGCGGCGCCCTATCCCATGGCGCCGCTGGTCGCCTCGATCATACCGTTCAGCGCGGCCAGCCGCTCTGACATCTTGCCGGGCGACCTGATCACGGCAATCGATGGCGTCGAGATCAGCGCCTTTCGGGAGCTTTTGGCCGCCGTCGAAGGATCGGGGGGCGAGACGCTGACACTCAGCGTTCTGCGCGACGGCCGCAGCCTGACGATCCCGCTGACGCCCGAGGCGACCGACACCGAGACGGAGGAGGGCGGTTTTGAGGAACGCTATCGCATCGGGGTCTCCATCGGTGCGATCCTCTCCCCCGCGACAGAGACGCCGGGTCCGGTCGAGGCGCTGCGTTTGGGCGTGGTGCAGGTTTGGCGTGTCATCACCGGGTCGTTGAACGGCATCAAACACATCATCCTAGGCAACCTTGGCGCCGACAATCTGCAAGGCCCCATCGGCATCGCCCAGATCTCGGGCGAATCGGCCAAGCAAGGGCTGCTGAATTTTGTGGGGTTCGTCGCGCTGATTTCGACCGCGATTGGGCTTCTCAACCTGTTTCCGATCCCCATTCTCGACGGCGGACACCTGACGCTTTTCGCTTATGAGGCTGTCACGGGCCGACCCCCGACAGAGCGTGTTCTTGGCGTCATCATGCCTGTCGGGCTTGCAATGGTTCTGTTGCTCATGCTTTTTGCAACGTATAACGATTTGGTACGACTGGCGGTTACCCTGACCTCTTAGCTTGGGCACCGCGGGGCAAGCAGGGGCGGGGCCGACGAGAATGCACACAAGGTTTGGTAGGTGGATGCGCTTTGGCGCATGTGCCAGGAGGGCTTGGATCCTCGGCCTCGTGCTGGTCCTGCTGCCGTCCTTGGTCGATACGGTTGCTGCGCAAAGCGCCCGCTTCTCACGCGTCGATGTGGCCGGGAACCAGCGGATCGACGCCGACACGATCCGGGTCTTCGCCGGGATTGAACCGGGGGCCACGGTCTCACCCTCTGAGCTTAACGCCGCCGTGCAGCGCCTTTTCGAAACCCAGCTTTTCGAAGATGTCAGCGTCGCGCCGCGTGCCGGCGTGCTTGTGATCACCGTGGTTGAGAACCCGACGATCAACATCATCAATTTTGAGGGGAACGCACGTCTGTCGGATGACGTGCTGCGCGCCATCGTCGCGCTGCAGCCCCGCCGTGCCTATTCCCGCGCCGCGGCCGAGCGCGACGCGCAATCGATTGTCGACGCGTATGCGCAGGCCGGACGGTTCGCGGCGGAGGTGACGCCCAAGATCATCCGGCTAGAGGACAACCGCGTAAACCTGGTTTTCGAGGTTTTCGAAGGCCGGGTGACGGAAATCCAGCGGATCGGCTTTACCGGCAATGAAATCTATTCCGACCGGCGTTTGCGGCGCGTGATCGAAACCGGGCAGGCCGGGCTTTTCAGCTTTCTCTTCCGCAACGACACCTACGATCAAGACCGCCTAGAGCTCGACAAAGAGCTGTTGCGGGAGTTTTACCTGAACCGCGGATACATCGATTTCGAGGTTTTGTCGGCGACGGCAGAGCTGAGCCGAGAGCGGAACGGCTTCTTTGTCAACTTCACCGTTGCGGAAGGGGAGCAATACAGTTTCGGCGAGACGTTCGTCACGACCTTCGCCCCCGGGCTTGACCCTGTGGAATTCGAGGGGGAGGTCGACCTGCGCCCTGGCCAGACCTACTCAGCCAAACGGGTCGATACGGTGATTGAGCGGTTGGCCTTCCTCGCGGGGCAGAAAGGCTTCGCTTTTGTGGAAGTGGCGCCGCGCATCACGCGCGACACCGCCAACCGCACTGTCGATATTGAGTTCGAGCTGATCGAAGGCCCCCGCGTTTTTGTGGAGCGGATCGACATCCGCGGCAACACGCAGACCTTGGACCGTGTGGTGCGGCGGCAGTTTCGGATCGTCGAGGGCGATGCGTTCAATCGGCGTGAGGTGCGGGAGGCCGAGGACCGGATCCGGGCGCTTCGCTTTTTTGAGTCCGTCGAGACGACCGTCCGCGAAGGCTCTAGCGACGATCGCGCCGTGGTCACCGTTGAGCTAGAGGAGGCGCCCACCGGTTCGCTCAGCTTCGGTGCCACCTTCGCCTCGGACGAGGGGATTGGTGGCACGATCTCGCTGAATGAGCGAAACTTTCTTGGCCGTGGCCAGACCCTGTCGCTTGATGTCGCCCGGGGGGCGGATATCAACACATTTTCGCTGAGCTTCACGGAGCCCGGGCTGTTCGATCAGGATCTTTTGGCGGGGATCAGCCTGACCTACCGCGAAAGCCAGCTTGATGAATCGTCCATCGACACCCGGACCATCGCCGTGACGCCGCGCATTGGCTTTCCGTTGTCCGAGGACAGCCGCCTGACCTTGCGCGCGACGGTCAGCCAGGACCTGCTGGAAGGGCAAGATTTGGACTCGACCTCCCCCATCCTGTTGCGGGAGGAGGGCGATCTTTTGACCTCGTCGCTCGGCTTTACCTACACGCTCGACTAACGCTACAGCCCCTTCGATCCCACCGCCGGCTTCCTTTTGCGCG
>CALCPC010000065.1 GCA_937900975.1 uncultured Paracoccaceae bacterium | reverse complement strand
AAAAACCTGGGTCGGATAACGCTGCCAAAAACTGGGATTTCAACGCGGTAGGGGTGCAGGGTGTCTTTGGTATGCCCCAAAGCGCTTAAGACGGGTCTCGCTCTGTCGAGCTGCGGTTGCGTTTGCTCGTTGGCCGGCGGCGCCGGACAGCGCGCGCGGCGGGTTCGGGGGCCGGTCGCACCGCACATCTGAAAGTGCGTGCGAGCGCATTTTCCGTTCACAGCAGGTCAGCCTTCATCAGACAACGCGCTCAAGATCCGAGGCACGCTGATCTTGCGGCAGCGGTTTCTGATCCAATGGGAACGGAAATTGCTTTCAGCGGCCCGCGATGCTGAGTGTCGCCGGCTTTTCGCGACACAGTCCCAAGTGTGGGGCCGAAAACCCGGGAACATCATGGCTTTTTCACGCGCCCAAGGGCGTCGAGCGGTGGCGGCGCGGGGCCACCGCGCGGCGTGGGGCCGCTTTCAGGCGCTCTGCGGCCACCGGAAAGCGGCTCAAAAATCAGGAACGCCCCGATTTCCAATCCGATGCGACCGAAATCGGCGCTAGACGATCCCGGCGGCGGCGGGGCCGCTTGGCGGACGTTCCTCGGCCTTTCGCGCGCGATAGCCCGAGCGGCGATAACAGCCAAGCGGGTCCAGCGCGCCGCCGCCCCGTTGCCGTACTGCGGCCAAAAGCGGCGACACATCGGTGCGAAAGGCGGTTTTCAACACTTCCAGCGCCGCCAGGGCGTCGTTGGCCTCCTGCGCGGCGGCAAGGGCCGCGCGGTCGACCAACAGCGCCTGCGCCGCGGCCCGCGCAATCTCGACCGCCGACAACATCAGGCTTTCGATAGGGTCGGTGACGTTGTGGGACTGATCGATCATATGCGCGGGGCTGAACCCCGGGGTGGTGGCGGCCTCCTCTAGCTCATTGAACACCAAAAACAGGCGAAACGGGTCGATGGCGCCGGCGTCCAAATCGTCGTCACCGTATTTTGAGTCGTTAAAGTGAAACCCGCCCAGTTTGCCCGCCCGAATAAGCCGCGCCACGATCAGCTCGATGTTCACGGTCGGTGCGTGATGGCCA
>CALCPC010000064.1 GCA_937900975.1 uncultured Paracoccaceae bacterium | reverse complement strand
CGCCCCTCGGGCCAAGCGGGCGCCTAGGGCGTCAGACGAAGATCAGATCCGCGGGACTGATGTCGGCGCGGGTCGTGTCCTCTAGAATAAGGGCGTCGCCATTGCCGAAATCGATCACAAAGTCGCCCCCATCCTGCGACACCCCGGCGATATCGGCGAGCGTAAGGCTCTGCAATTCGATCAGATCCTCGCCGCTCACGAAGTCGAGGATTGTGTCGGTGCCAAAGCCGGAGGCGAAAACGAACGTGTCAGCGCCTTCTTCGCCCACCAGCGTGTCGTCGCCCGTGCCACCGGTCAGGCGGTCATCGCCCTCGCCCGCGATGAGATCGTCATCGCCGTCACCGCCATCGACGATATCGTCGCCGGCCCGGGCAAAAATCAGATCGTCACCGCCATTCGCGTCGATCAGGTCGTTGTCCCGACCGGTGATCGTGGCGCCGCCCGTTTCGTCGCCGATCTCGATGATCACTCCGTCGGGGCTGCCGTTGGAGGGCAGAAGATCGGCGGGCAGCAGAACACTGTCGATGACGTGAACCACGCCGTTTGCGGCCTGAATGTCGGTCGCGATCAGGTTGGGGTTGGCGACATCGGGGTCCTGGTCGACCAGGCTGGTGCCGTCGACGCCAATGGTGATCCCCTCCAGCGTGTCGATCTCGTCGGCGATCAGCACTTGGCTGGCCTGCAGCGAGGTCGGCGCGACATGGTATTCCAGAACATCCGTCAGAACCGGGATCGGATCGCCGCCGCCAAGAAGGGCAAGCACATCCAGGATATAGCTCAAGGCCGCCCCTTCGTCCGTGCCGTCAAAACCCAGTGTTGTGGCAAGGTTGAGGAACGCGGCGTCGTTCGGGGCAAACACGGTTACATCGATGCTGGGATCGTCAAGAAGACCGTCGAGATCGGCAGCGACGACCGCCGTCAGCAGAAGATCGAAATCGGTCCCGTCGTCGTCAAACGTGCCGCCGCTGGCCGCGACGATGCCGGTGACGGTCGGCGCGTCGTTGCCGTCAAGGTCAAACGGCAAAAGCACGCGGTCGATCCCTTGGATAATGCCGTTATCCGCCACGATGTCCGGCGCAACGACGGACGGGTCGATCAAGTCGGGCTCCAGATCGCCCAGCGTCGGCCCCTCGGGCGCGATGGTTTCGCCAAAGAGCGTCGTCACGCTATCGCTTGCCGAGATATCGGCCGCGGTCTGCGCACCGGACGAGACGTGATAAAGGATGACATCCAGCAGCGTCTCGGCCGCCAGCGTGCCGGCCAGGAAGGTGGTGACCGCCGCCTCGTCGGCGGTATCGCCGCCAAAGCCGAGATCAACGGCAAGCTGGCCAAACGCGGCATCGGTCGGGGCAAAAACGGTGATGTCCGCCGTTTCGTCCGAAAGCAGGTCGATCAGCCCCGCTTCCGGAAAGGTATCGTCGAGCAAGCTGACGACACTGACGAGAATCTCGAAGTCTTCACTTCCGCTCGCAATCTCAAGTATTGTGGCCATGTTTGGCACTCCTCTGATGCAGGAAATCCAGACACGCGGCCGGGCGGGTCCAGCGCCCGGTCGCACCTAGTCAATTGTGAACACGCGTTACTGGTTACGCCCCGGCGCGGTCTGCGCCGGGGGTCGTTGTGTTGGGCGCGCGCGCCGGTTGGGCGCGGCGCTGGCGAAATGCGGGGTGGTCGGGCGCGGGCGCCTTAGGGCAACAGCACCGTGTCGATGACATGGATGACGCCGTTCGACGCCTCGACATCCGCGGTCACAACGGTTGCGCCATCGACTGTGACGCCGCTGGTCGTGTCCACCGTGACGCTTTCGCCGTTGACGGTTGCGACGGCGGACCGTGCGCCGGCCGGAAAGTCGGCCGCGCGGGCGATCCCCGGCACGACATGGTAGGTCAGGACAGCGACGAGGTCGTCCTTGTTTTCGGGCAGAAGCAGCGTGTCCACCGTGCCTGCCGGCAATGCGGCGAAGGCGGCATCGGTTGGCGCAAACACTGTGAACGGGCCGGGGCTTTGCAGCGTGGCGACCAAATCGGCAGCCGTCGCCGCCGCCAGCAGGGTGTTAAAGCTGCCGGCCGCAGAGGCGACCTCGACAATCGTGTCGCCAGAGCCCGATCCGCTGGGTGCGCAGGCGGCCAAAAGGCCTATGACTGAGGCTGTGGCGCCAAGGCGAAGGCAAGTGCGGCGGATCATGGGAATTCCTCCTGTTGGTCCGAAAAAGGCGCGGGCATCGTTGACCCGCGCCAATCGTTAATACGTTCAGATTCTCGAATAGGATCACTCGGGAAGGATCACCGCGTCGATCACGTGGATCACACCGTTCGAGGTTTCGATATCGGCGGCGACGACATTGGCGCCATCGATCTGAACACCGCCATCGGTTGTGATGTCGACATCGCTGCCCTGGACAGTGGCCGTCGACATCGGGCCGGTGATGTCGGACGA
The DNA here is from genome assembly GCA_937900975.1 of uncultured Paracoccaceae bacterium. GTDB lineage: Bacteria > Pseudomonadota > Alphaproteobacteria > Rhodobacterales > Rhodobacteraceae > Algicella. The sequence continues at coordinate 1,668 of CALCPC010000064.1, read as the reverse complement.
CATCACTTTGCCCGGCAGCACGTGATAGGTCAGCACGGCGACGAGCTGATCATGGTTCTCGGGCTTCAGCAGTGTATCGACGGTGCCTTCGGGCAAGGCCGCGAACGCCGCATCGGTGGGGGCAAAGACCGTAAACGGACCGTCGCCCTTCAACGTTTCAACAAGACCCGCAGCGGTAACGGCGGCCACCAGCGTGTCAAACCCATCAGTCGCAACGGCCGTATCAACGATGTCCTTCGAACCATCGGCGGCCAGGACGCCGGCGCCGAAGCTGACGGCAACGACTGTGCTCAGCATGAACGTTTTGATCATCGATTTCTCCCTTGGTGGTGGTCAAAGAATGCCCAGTCGACATTCGCCAAGGGCTACGCAGAAACCGATCAACTGGTTCGAACGCTAATTTTTGGGGTCGGCGCTTGACTGGTGCGGTGGCGGACTAAGCCTGGACTGTCGCTCCGTTCCACTCACAATTTCTTTATTGCGTGTCCTGAGATCTTTTAGCTGTGCTCTAATATCTCAGGGGAAGATGCACGAATCCACGTGCTCAGGCGCGGCCCGGTCCGCGCCCAACCGAACCACTCCGGCCCGCGGGCCGCACCGTCGAAGGGGATGTGTATTGCTGATCAAAGCGGCCTCTGACCTTAAAGCGTCGGACATCACGCCGAAATCCGTGTTCATGAACCGCCGGGCCGTGTTGGCCGGCGCCGCCGGGCTGGCGGTGAGCGGCGCCGCCGCCCGGGCTGAGGCTGAGGCCAAGGCCAAGGCGTTGGAGTATGTGGCGTGGGACCAGGACCTGCCCGGCAAGCTGACCAAGCTTGAGGACATCACCAGCTACAACAATTTCAATGAATTCGGGCTGGATAAAAGCGATCCCAAAAAATACGCCGATGCCCTGACCGTCGACCCCTGGTCGGTGCAGATCGACGGGCTGGTGGAAAAGCCGGGGTCGTATCCGCTCGACGCCCTGCTCAAAACCTCAACGTTGGAGGAGCGGATCTATCGTCTGCGCTGTGTCGAAGCGTGGTCGATGGTGGTGCCCTGGATCGGCATCCCGCTGGCCGATGTCATCGCGCGGGCAGAGCCGTCGCCAAGCGCAAAATATGTGGCGTTCGAGACGCTGTATCGGCCTGAAGAGATGCGCGGGCAGCGGGCGTCCTTCTCACTGATCGACTGGCCCTATCGGGAGGGTCTGCGCCTTGACGAGGCGATGCACCCGCTCACGATCCTGGCGACGGGGCTTTATGGCGAGGAGATGCCAAAGCAGAACGGCGCCCCGCTGCGCTTGGTTGTGCCGTGGAAATACGGGTTCAAATCGATCAAGTCGATCGTCCGCATAACGCTGACCGAGGCGGAGCCGCCAACGCCCTGGCACACGTTGCAGGCGGGGGAGTATGGGTTCTATGCGAACGTGAACCCTGACGTCGATCACCCCCGGTGGAGCCAGGCGTCCGAGCGGGTTATCGGCTCTGGCCTGTTTGCGAAAAAACAGCCGACGCTGATGTTCAACGGCTATGCTGAGGAGGTCGAAGGCCTTTACGCGGGCATGGACCTCACGCGGTTTTACTAGGGGCATGGTATCCGCGGTGCGCGGTGTTAACGAAAGGCTTCGGCGGGGTCCGGTCTGGCCTTTTTACATCGTGGCGGGGCTGCCCGCGGTCTGGTGGTTCT
>CALCPC010000063.1 GCA_937900975.1 uncultured Paracoccaceae bacterium | reverse complement strand
ATCAGAGGGGTTTTCGGGGAGATCGGCGGCGGAGCGTTGCTGTGCTTCGGGGTTTGTGTCACACAGATGTGCGAGACAGCGCGGAGCGGGTCCTCGATGATTGATTTTACTTCGGCACGCACGGCGATGGTCGATTGCCAGGTCCGTCCCTCGGACGTGACCCGCTATCCGATTATTGCGGCGATGCTGGATGTACCGCGGGAGCGCTTCGTTCCGCGGGAGCTTGCCGAAGTGGCCTATGCCGAGACGCATATCGCGCTCGACACTGGCCGGGTCGTGCTGGACCCACGGACCTTTTCGAAAATGCTTGAGACCGTGAATATCACCCCGGCCGATCTGGTGCTCGATATCGGCGCGGGGCTTGGCTATTCGACGGCGGTGATGTCGCGCTTGGGCGAGGCTGTGGTCGGGGTCGAGGACGACAAAGACAGAGCCCGCGACGCGGAAAGCGCGCTTCGTGACTTCGCCGCAGACAACGCCATTGTCACCACAGCGCCGCTGAACGTCGGCGATCCCGCGAACGGACCCTTCGACGTGATCATGGTGGAAGGCGGCGTTGAACAAATCCCCGAGGCGCTGGCCAACCAACTTAAGGATCGCGGGCGGATTGCGGCGATTTTTATGACCGGCAGCTTTGGTCATGTGCGCTTTGGTCAAAAGACCCGCGACAGGATTGTCTGGCGGCGGGCCTTTGACGCGGCAGCACCGATTTTGCCGGGTTTCGCGGCGCCGGCGGCGTTTCAGCTATAGCCGGCGGGCGAGGGCCCAACCCGCACCCGGAAAACCGGGGCGGATCTGAGGAAGATGAGCAGGAAAGAGAACAGTAATGAACGTCCAAAAGCTTCCCCCAACATGGTTCCGCGCGGGCGTGATCGCGGTCCTGACCTTTGGCCTGGCCGCCCCGGCGCTGCCGGATACGCTGGCCGATACGCTGAAGCGCGCTTACCAGCTTAGCCCGCGGCTGGATGCTAGCCGGGCCAACCTGCGTGCCCTGGATGAGGGCGTGGCGCAAGCGCGGGCCGGGCGCCGGCCCACGATCATTGCGTCGGCCAACGCGCAGCAAAGCGCCAGCATCACCGATGACCTTGGCTCCGATGTGATCGACAACACAACCATCACCGGCCAGATCACCGCTGAGCTGACGCTCTATGACGGCGGTCAAACGCGGTCGGCAATCGAGGCCTCGCAAGCGGTCGTCGCGGCGGGCCGGGCCAACCTGAAAAGCGTTGAGCAAACGCTGTTTCTCGATGCGGTGACGGCTTACGTCGATATCCGCCGCGACCAGGCTTTTGTGTCGCTCGGTCGTTCGAACGTCGAAGTGCTGCAACAACAGGTGCAGGCCGCAAACGACCGGTTTGAGCTTGGCGAGGTGACGCGCACGGATGTCAGCCTGGCAGAGGCTCGGCTGGCCGCGGCGCAAAGCCAGCTTGTGTCTTTTATCGGCCAGCTCAACATCTCAAACGAGGTGTTCGAAGCCGTTGTCGGTGTCCCGCCCCGGTCGCTGGCCCCGCCGCCGCCCTTGCCGCAGCTTCCGGGCACCGTGACCGGCGCGGAGGCCATCGCGATGCAGGAAAACCCCGCGATGATCGCGGCACGGTTCAATGAGGTGGCCGCGCAATTCAATGTGGAGCGCGCGCGCGGCGCCAAACGGCTCAGCGTTACGGCCGATCTGACAGGCTCGATCCGCAACCAAGACGTTGGGTCGCCGACGGTCGGGCCGCGGGCGACAACCTCGTCGCTGCAGGCCGGCGTGACGGCAAGCTATCCGCTTTACACCGGGGGATCGCTGGAATCCGCGGTTCGCGAGGCGCAAGCCTCACTCGCCGAACAGCGTTTCAACGTCCAGGACACGGCGCGCGGGGTGAAGCAGCAGACCGCAACCGCGTGGGCCACGCTTGAGATCGCGCGCGCACAGATCGTGGCCAATCGCGAGCAAGTGCGCGCCGCACGCATCGCCTTTGAAGGGGTGCGGGAGGAAGCCACGCTTGGCGCGCGGACAACGCTGGACGTGCTTGACCTGGAACAGGATCTCCGCGATGCGCAGGTCGAGCTTGCGTCGTCGGTCCGCGATGAGTACGTGGCGGCCTATTCGCTGTTGTCCGCGATGGGGCTTTTGACGCTGGAAAAGCTCAACCTCGGCATTCCGGCCTATGACCCCGACCTTTATTACTCCAAAGTGCAAGACGGGCCGTTCTTTACGGTGCGCGGCCGGAAACTTGATGCGTTGATCGAGAAACTCGGACGCTGAAGGAGGCGGCATGGCGGGAGACAGGGCGAAAGGGCCGACACCACGCAAAGAGCGTGCGGGCGACACGGGCGACGTCTTGTCATCGATCCGCCAATTGGTCGCAGAGGAAACGGCAGGCCACCGCCAGCGGGCCCTTACGCAACGGGGCGAACCGCTGGTGCTTGGGGACGCCATGCGCGTCGTCTCTGGCCGCGATGCAGAGCCGAGCGCGGGCAAGCAAGCGCCGGAACGGCAAGCGACCTATCCCGAAACGGCGCCTGGTATCGGCGCCTCGGGCATGAGGGAGCCTTTCTCTGACTACGCTCCGGCAACGCCGGACGAGGCGTTGCAGCGTGAAGTGCCGTTGCGCGAGACCGTCAATCGGGAAGAAGCCGCGGACGCGGCCCGGAAAAAGGCGCGCAAAGCAGAGCGTGCCGCGCGGCGGGCCGCAGAGGCGACAGGTGAGGGCGCCGCTCCGACCGGTTTGGGGCAAGCGTCGCGCGGGGACAACGCCGGGCCGCGCCGGGCCGAAGCGGAGGGGCGCGGCGCGTTTGCACCGCTCGATGGCGACGCAGCGGACGCCAACGTTAACCGGCCGCAGACGGGCGCTGCGGCGACGCCGGCCGAGGTTGCCGGTCAATACTTCGATGAGGAAGCCCTTCGCGTGATGGTGGCCGAGATGGTCCGCGAGGAGATGCGCGGGCCAATCAGCGAAGAGTTGAACCGAAAGATCCGCCGCATGGTCCGGCGCGAAGTGTTGGCGGCGCTCGACCTTTCGCCGCAAGGCGACCCTTTGTCGTCCGACTGACCGCGTGAACACACCCGCCCACCTTCTGATCGCAGCGGCGGCCTTTGCGCAGCCCGGGGCGCGTGCGCGCAACACCGCGGCGCTTGTCGGGGGCTTCCTGCCCGATGCCTCGCTTTACGGGATGGTGGCGATCAACGGCCTGATCCGGGGCATGCCACCGTCCGAGATTTTTGGCCGCGCCTATTTCGACCCGTTCTGGCAGGGCATCTTTGCTGTCGACAACTCGGTTTTCGTTTGGGGGGCCGCATTGATCGCGGGTCTGGGCTCGGGGCTCGGCGCGCTGATCGCCTTCGCGGGATCGGGGCTTTTGCATATCGCGACGGATCTACCGCTGCACCACGACGATGGGCGGGCGCATTTTTGGCCCTTCAGCGATTGGATCTTCAACAGCCCGGTCAGCTATTGGGATCGGAGCGCTTATGGCGACGTTGTTTCGCTGCTGGAGGTGGTGCTTTGCACGGGTCTTGCCGTGATCCTTTGGCGCCGGTTTCACGGATGGCCCGCGCGTGTTGCCGTCTCGACGGCGCTGGTGGCGCTTTTGCTTCCCTCGGTAATCTTCGGTCTGATGCTTTAGGGCGTTTCGTGCGTTACCCGAGGGCTCAACCATCACACAACGCGTTGAACTCTTTGACTTCTGGCAGGGTTGTGTAGGCGAGGTCTTTCACGAAAGGCGTCAGGCGCGCATCTGGACCCGTGGGGGGGGGGGCCCCCGCATTCCTGAACATTGATAGTGGTAGTAGTGACTTC
>CALCPC010000062.1 GCA_937900975.1 uncultured Paracoccaceae bacterium | reverse complement strand
GAAGGCGCGCGACCTCGCGATCCAACTCCTCCTGCGCGTCGGCAAGGCCCGCGAGGTCCTTTTCCTCCATGATCGCCGTGCCAAAGCGCGGCGCGGCAAAGATCATGACGCCCGCGGCGGACTGCAGAAGATGGGCGCAAGTGCGCGAGCCGACGACCAGGAAAAACGCGTCCTGCATTTTGCGATGCAGCCAGATGATCCCGGTCAGCCCGCAAAAAACCTCCCTCTGGCCGCGCTCTTTCAAAACCGGCGTTTCGGTGCAGCCGCGGGTCGGGGTCAGATCGTTCACGCCGCCACCCACTGCCCTTGAAGCCGGGCTGCGCGCAGCTTGAGCACGAATTGAAGCGCGTTCACCACATAAGCCGCATAGGCGACCAGCGCGATCGCCATCTGCAGCCCCGCTGGCGCGCCGGCGAAAAGCGCCCAAAGATAAGCGGTATGGAGCGCGATCACACCGAAGCTGATGACGTCCTCCCAAAAGAAGGCCGGCGCGAAAAGGTATTGGCCGAACACGACCTTTTCCCAAATCGCCCCCGTGACCATGATGGTGTAAAGAAGCGCGGTCTTCAGGAGGATGCTGGCCGTCGCCAATCCGTACCCATCGCCCGTGGCGAGGTAGCGCAGGACCAGCGCAACCGAAAGAAGGAAGACGGCGAACTGCAAGGGTGCGAGAATCCCCTGCACCACGGTCCAAACCGTGCGGTCCCTGCGCTGCCGCTGTTCCTCCGAATAAAGCACTGATTTCACTCTTTTTTTCGATGCCTGTGGTGGCAACGCTGGCTCCCTTAGGCGCTTGGCTCTGCGGGTTAGGGTAGCGGCGCTGGCGCGAATATGTCAACTTCAATTTACACATAGGGCGCCAGAGTGTCTAGCGCCGCAAACATCCGTGCAAGCCATTGGTTTTGCGCTTATTCCTGCGCTTTTTCCGGTGCGTCAAAATGCATCCTGGACGGAACGCCAACAATTGACGTCATTCAAATTTGACATTGCTGCGCGTGCGTGCTCTTCTCTCAGCACGGCGCACCCGCGACCTGTTGGGGCCCGCCCTTATCCGTTTGAGGAGGCGCGCATGTCATTGCTGGAGCGGATTGCGCAACGAGCGCCGCCGGAGGCGGGTTGTGTATCGCTTCCTGACATTCTGGCCGAAACGGCGCTGATGTCGCTGAATTCCGCGCGGTCTGGAAGGCCCCGGCCGCGCATCGACCGCCATTTCGCCCAAACGCTCCTCTCCGACAATCCGACCGAAGCTGAGATTTTCGCCGGCCAAATGCTAGAGAGCGGCGTCTCGGTCGAGGCGCTGGTGACAGTCCACATCCCCGCGGTCGCCCGCCATCTCGGCACCCGGTGGGAGGATGACACGCTCGATTTCGCGACGATGACCAAGGCGTTTAGCAGCCTCTTGCGGATTGCGCAGGATCTCGGCTGGCATACGCCCGTCTCCGCCGGTGTCTCCGGCCGCCGACCGCGCGCGCTTTTGGTCAGAACGGCGGATGAGCAACACTTTCTCGGACTTCTTGTCGCGGCTTACCAATTGCGTGCAGCCGGATGGCTGGTGCGTTTAAACCTGACGCCGGAACGGGACGCGTTGGAAACGATTTTGGATACCGAAGCATTTGAGATGATTGGCTTCTCATTTGGCCATGCCCGCGCCGCAGACCCGATTGCCGCGGCCATTGCCCGCGCCCGGCCCCTGGCCGGCGCCGCCCGGCTTGCGCTTGGCGGTTCGGAGGTTGGGCGCAGACCGGACCTCGCAGCCGGTCTCGGGGCCGATTTGGTTTTAGACCCGGCGGAGGATTTGATCCCCCGCCTCGCACCGGGCAGCCTGCGTCTTGTGCCCTAATGACACAATCGGGGAACGCGCACCGGGGCGCGACACGGGGGGCACCGGGGTGAACAAGTCCGACGCCTTCCCGCCCATGGCCAGCGCATTCGACGATATCGATGCGGGCCTGGTGCTGCGCATGGTCGAGACCTCCTCGGACTTTTGCGTCACCCTCGATGCCGAGGGGCTGGTTCAGCGCATTGTGTTGGGCTCTGAAACCGTGATCGGAGAGGATCTTCGCACCTGGCGCGGCGCGCCGTTCGCGCGGACGCTGACCGAAGAGAGCCTCCCGAAATATAAAGCCCTTGTCGCCGGCGCGGCGGCCGATGGCGCCCCGAAATGGCGCCAACTGAACCATGTCACCGGCGGCGATCACGATTTGCCGGTTTCCTACGCCGCGCAACCGGGGGCGGAGCCTGGGACCGTCCTGCTGCTCGGCCGCGACAAACGCGAGCTAAGCCAACTCCAACAGCGCCTTGTGCAAGCGCAGCTGACGATCGAGCAGGATTATGAGCGGATCCGACAGGTCGAAAGCCGCTACCGGGTGCTGTTCGAAACCGGCACCGACGCCCTTTTGATCATCGCCGCCGAGACCGCGCGCATCGTCGATGTAAACTCTGCCGCCGCGCGGCTTTTGCAGCGCGAGGTGCGGGAGCTTTCGGGACGCACGCTGTCCAACCTTGTTACAGCAGACACGACGCCCGACCTGAGCGAGGCGCTGAACCAGATCAACACCAAGGGCGGGCAAAAATCGGTGCTGGTAGCGCTGAAGCCCGACAGCCGCAGGGTGTGGATCGACGCGCTGCTTTTCCGATCGGTCAGCGACACGCTGATCCTGTGCCGGCTGCGGCCAGAGCAGACAGAACAGGGACAAGCCGGCGCGTTCAATGCGGCGCTGCCCGCGCTTTACCAACGCGCGGGCGATGCCATGGTCCTCAGCGCTGCCTCGGGCGCGATCCTTTACGCCAAACACGCGTTCCTCGCCCTCGCCAATGTCGCGATGGCAGAGCATCTTTCGGGCGTCAGCCTTGCCGATTTTCTGGGCCGGCCCAATATCGACCTCAGCGTGATGACGACCAATGCAGAGCAGGCCGGCAAGCTGTCGATCTACGGCACGACGCTGCGCACGGCATTCGGCGCCGAGATCCCGGTAGAGATTTCAACGACCTACCTTCCCGACCAAACGCCGCCCGGCGTTGGCTTTGTGATCCGCGACGTCTCCCGGCTTGAGGCTTCACGCCAATCCTCGGGCGCTGTGACGTCAGAGGCGGTGGAGCATGTGATCGAATTGGTGGGCTCGACCCCGCTAAAGGAATTGGTGCGCGGCACGACGGATGTTGTCGAAAAGCTGTGTATCGAGACGGCGATCAACCTCACCAACAACAACCGCGCCGCAGCGGCCGAGATGTTGGGCCTTTCGCGGCAAAGCCTTTATGTCAAGCTCCGCCGCTACGGTCTGGTCGACTCAGAAACCGACGACTGATTGACCGACAGCTTGGCCGGTTAACGGGCACTGCCCGGCAATGGCCAGCCACCGCACGGGGTTTTGGGCCAGGGTCGGGCATGGGGAGGGCGACGCAGGCGCGCCGCCAGGGCGTCGTTTCGGGCGCCGACAGCCTCGGGATCACGGCCAGGCATCGGCACACATCAGGATCTTGGCCCCCTGCGCGTTGTCGCAAAGACGCGCCGCCTCATCCCTCGCCGGTCCACAAGCCTGGTGGGTGTCGGTTCGGGTCCCAGGCGGTTTCGGCGTCATGCCGCGCGCGGGCGGTTCGGGCGTCGTGCCGCGCACAGGCAACGACCGGGTCGTGCCGGAAGCGGGCGATTTCAGCGCCGCGCTTGGCGCTGGGGTTGGGGGCGTTGTTCCGAGCACAGGTGGTGCGGGCGTTGAGCCGGGCGCTGGCAACGACTGCGTCGTGTCGGATGCGAGCGGTTTCGGTGTCGTGCCGCGCGCGGACGGCTTCGACGTCGTGTCGGGCGCGGGCAATGCGGGCGTCGTGCCGGGCTCTAGCGGCGCAGGCGT
>CALCPC010000061.1 GCA_937900975.1 uncultured Paracoccaceae bacterium | reverse complement strand
GTCTCGCCGATGCTGACCGATTGGGCGACCTCATCGGTAAAGACCCGGGCGCGCGCCATCAGGGCTGGGTCGACCTCCTGCTTGCCCTTCGTGTCGGTGCCCATACAGGCGATATGGGTGCCTGGGCGGATCCAATCGGCCATCAAAAGCGGCTCAAAAGCCGAGGTGATCGTGATGATCGCATCCGCCTCGGCACAGACCGCTTCGGCGCTGACCGCCTCGAAAGGCAGGCCGCCCTCCTCGGCCACCGCGGCGAGCCGGGGCAGCATGTCGGGATGCGGGTTCCAGGCAACGACTTTCTCGAAGGCGCGCTGCTCGGCCGCGGCGCGCAGCTGGAACTGTGCCTGATGACCGGCGCCGATCATGCCAAGAACCGCCGCATCGGTCCGGGCGAGATGCGCAATCGAGACAGAGCTTGAGGCAGCCGTTCGCACGGCGGTCAGGTAGTTGCCCCCGACCAGCGCAATCAACTGGCCGGTATCGGGATCGAAGAGAACATTGGTCGATTGGTGGGTCGTCAGCCCTTTGTCGGCGTTCCCGGGCCAATACCCGCCCGATTTCAGGCCGAGCGTCAGGCCAGCGCGGTCGAACCCGGATTTAAAACCGTAGAGCGCATCGGCATGGCCGATTGCCTCCCGCACGACGGGAAAGTTATAGGCGTCGTCCCGCGCCATGGCGGCAAAGACCGCTTCGACGGCCCGAAAAGCATCGGCGCGCCCGACAACCTCGCGGCAAACGTCTTCTGTGATTAAGTCCATGGTGGCTCCTTCGGGACCGCGTTGGGCAGGTGACAGGTGACGCCGCGCGGCGTGGCGGGCTGCCGCCGCATCGGGCGACCGTCTCGGTGACTGTCTGGGCGACCGCCGCGAATGGGTGTGCGCGATGGCGGTGACCGGCCGGGCGCCAAAGGCGGCGGCGCGCCTTTTGGGCGCGCCGCCTTGGATCAGTAGGCTTTGCCGCGGGCGCTGACCGGCCAGACGGTTTCGACCTTGCCGTTGCGCACGCCGACATACCAGTCGTGGACATTGCACGTCGGATCGCAGTGGCCCGGCACCAGCCGCAGCTTTTCGTTCACCGCCAGCACACCGTCGAGATCCTCGAGCACGCCATGTTCGTCCGAGCATTTGATGTATTTCACATCGTCGCGGCCGAAGATGACGGGAAGCCCAGAATCCACCGATTGCGCTTTGAGCCCCGCATCGCAAATGGCCTTTTGCGGTTTGGCGTGGCTCATCACGGAGGTGAGGATAAAGAGCGCGTTCTCCCACTCCCCCTGGTCGATCCGCTTGCCGTCCTTGTCCAGGATGCGACCGTAATCGGCATCCATAAATGCGTAGGAGCCGCACTGAAGCTCATTGTAAACGCCGGAGGTCCCTTCGAAATAATAGGAGCCGGTGCCGCCGCCACCGACAATGTCGCACTCAATACCGTCGGTCTTCAGCGTATCGACCGCGTCTTTGACCATGGCCACCGCGACGTCGATCTTGGCTTTGCGATCGTCGTAAGAGTCCATGTGCTGCATCGCACCCTGATAGGCCTGGAGCCCTGCAAATTTCAGCCCTTCGGCGGCCTCGATGGCCTTGGCGATTTCCACCACTTCAGGCGTTGTCGTCACACCGCAGCGCCCGGCGCCGCAATCGATCTCAACCAGACATTCGATCGTTGTGCCGTGCTTCACCGCCGCCGCCGACAGATCCGCAACATTCGCGACGTCGTCCACACAGCAGATCGCCCGCGCGCCGAGTTTCGGGATCCGCGCCAAACGGTCGCTCTTGGCCGGATCGCGCACCTGGTTGGACACCAAAACATCCTTGATGCCGCCGCGCGCGAACACCTCCGCCTCCGACACCTTTTGGCAGCACACGCCGACGGCGCCGCCCAGGCTTTCCTGCAGCTTTGCGACGTCCACGGATTTGTGCATCTTGCCGTGAACGCGATGGCGCACGCCATGGGCCTTGGCCCAATCGCCCATTTTCTTGACATTGCGTTCCAGCGCGTCGAGGGCGAGCACCAGACAGGGCGTCTGGATCTCGCTTTCATCCATGCCAACGGCGGCTGGAACATCGTATCCGACTTCGAGTTCTTCGATTTTGATGGGGGCGTTCATGGGGTCCTCCTATCTCAGCTCATCCAGGGCAGCGTGTCGAGATCGACATTGCCACCGGTCACGATCACGCCGACGCGCTTGCCGGCAAACCTGTCTTTGTTTTTGAGCAACGTGGCCAGGGGCGGAGCACAGGACGGCTCCATCACGATCCTCAACCGCTTCCATGTAAGCTTCATAGCGTCCACGATCTCGTCTTCGGAACAGGTGAAGATGTCTGTCACGAAATTTGAGACAAAATGCCACGTTCGCTCTTTCAGCGGCACTTTCAGCCCGTCCGCGATGGTCACGGGCGCATCGTCGGCGATGATGTGCCCGGCCTTGAAACTGCGATAGGCGTCATCGGCCTGCTCGGGCTCTGCTGCGAAGATTTCCACGGCCGGGGCCACGGTCGACAGGGTCAGACACGTGCCTGAAATCATTCCGCCACCGCCAATGGGCGCGATGACGGCGTCTAGCCCCTCGACCTGCTCAATCAATTCCTTGGAACAGGTGCCCTGCCCCGCGATCACCCGCGGATCGTTATAGGGGTGCACGAATTCCGCGCCCGTCTCCTCCAGCACGCCGGCAAAAACCGCCTCGCGGGAGCTGGTGGAGGGCTCGCACTCCACAATACGCCCGCCATAATAGCGCACCTGGTCTTTTTTGGCCTGCGGGGCGGTGTGGGGCATCACCACCGTGCACGGAATCCCGCGGCGGCCGGCGGCATAGGACAGCGACAGCCCGTGATTGCCGCTGGAATGCGTGGCGACGCCCGCCTTGGCCTGTTCGTCCGAAAGACCGAAAACCGCGTTGCAGGCGCCCCGCGCCTTGAACGCACCGGCCTCTTGGAAGTTCTCACACTTAAAGAACAGCTCCGCGCCCATAAGATCGTCAAGATAGTCCGAGCGCAGCACATGCGTCCGGTTGATATGCGGCTTGATGCGCGCGTGCGCCGCGACGACATCGTCCCAAACAGGCAGGTTGAGGGGGGTTGCGTCCTCCATCGGCTTACGCGGCCTCGGCGCGCTGGGCCGTGGTGGTGGCGCGATAATGTTCCTGTGCCGCCGCGACACCGCTGCCAAGCGTGATCGGATAGCCAAGATCCTTCATCGCCATCTCGGCGGTCGCCAGCCCCGACAGCACCATGACATCGGTCAGCGCCCCGAGATGGCCGATGCGGAACAGCTTGCCCGCGACCTCTCCCAACCCGACGCCGAACGAAACGCCATAGGTCGCATAGGCATGGTCCGTCATCTTGGTCGCGTTAAAGCCCTCGGGCACCATGACCGCCGACACGGTGTCCGAGTAAAGATCCGGCGTTTCGGCGCAAAGCCGCATCCCCCATGCCGACACCGCCTGTCGGACCCCTTCGGCCAGCCGGTGGTGGCGGGCGAAGACGTTGTCGAGCCCTTCTTCAACCAGCATATCAAGGCTTTCGCGCAGCCCCATGATCAGGTTCAAGGGCGGCGTGTAGGGGAAATTGCCGTTGGCGTTGGCGTTCAGCATGTCTTGAAAGTCGAAATAGCAGCGCTTTAGCTTGGCGTCTTTCATGGACGCCACGGCCTTCTCGCTGAGGCCCAGCACCGCCATCCCGGTCGACAGCATGAACCCTTTTTGGGAGCCTGAGACGATGATGTCGACGCCCCATTCCTCCATCCGAAAATCGATGGAGGCCAGCGCGCTGACCCCGTCGACGAAAAGCAAGGCGGGATGCGAGTCCGCGTCCATCGCCCGGCGCACCTCCGCGATGTCAGAGGTG
>CALCPC010000060.1 GCA_937900975.1 uncultured Paracoccaceae bacterium | reverse complement strand
GGATGAAGGCGAAGACTCACTACGCCTCACGCCGCCCCCGCGCGGGGCCCCGTCAGGCCGGCCCCAAACCAAAGCGCCTTAAAAAGATAGGGCCTTGGCCTGGTGAACCTGCGGCAAATCCCCGATCCGCGCCAAGGTCTCGGCCGTCATCGGCTCATCGATCCCCAAAAGCGCAATCGCCTCATCCCCTTTGCCCGCGCGCCCCAAGGAAAATGTCGCAATGTTGATGCCAAGGGCGCCAAGCACTGTCCCCAGCGCGCCGATATAGCCCGGAACGTCGCTGTTGGTGGTGTAAAGCATGTGCCCCATCGGTTCGGCCTCCAGATTGATGCCCTTGATCTGAATGAACCGCGGCCGTCCGTCCGAATAGATCGTCCCTGCGACCGACCGGCTCTGCGCCTCCGTTGTCACCGTCAGCCGCATGTAAGAGCCGAAGGCCCCCTGCGCGTCCTTCCGCGTCTCGGCGATCCGGATGCCGCGTTCCCGGGCGATCAGCGGCGCCGAGACCATGTTCACGGCCCCGACCAACGGCCGCAGCAGCGCGGCCGTCAAGGCCGCGGTCAGCGGTGTCAGGTTCAGCGCGCCGACACTGCCGACATAGTCGATCTCCAAAGCCGTGATCGGGCTATCGGTGACTTGCCCCGCGAAACCGCCCAGTTTCTCGGCAAGATCGATCCAAGGCTTTAGGATCGGCGCCTCCTCTGCCGTGACCGAGGGCGCGTTCAACGCGTTCGAAATCGCGCCCCGCATCAAATACTCCGACATCTGCTCGGCCACCTGCAGCGCCACGTTTTCCTGGGCCTCGCGCGTCGAGGCCCCAAGATGCGGCGTGCACACCACATTCGGCAGCCCGAACAGCGGATTTTCGGTCGCGGGCTCGGCGTCGAACACATCGAAGGCCGCGCCGGCCAACCGCCCGGAAACCAACGCCTCGGCCACCGCCGCCTCGTCGACCAATCCCCCCCGCGCGCAGTTGATCAACCGGGCGCCGGGTTTGATCGCCGCAATCCGCTCAGCCGACAGGATGTTCGCGGTCTTCTCGGTCTTGGGCAAGTGAAGCGAGATAAAATCGGCGCGCGCCAAAAGATCCTCAAGGCTCACCTTCTCGATCCCCATTTCTTTGGCGCGCTCGGCGCTCAAAAACGGGTCATGCGCGATCACGCTCATCTTCAGGCCCTGCGCGCGGGATGCGACCACACCGCCGATATTGCCCGCCCCGACCAGGCCGAGTGTCTTGCCGGTAATCTCGACGCCCATAAAGCGCGATTTCTCCCACTTGCCCGCCTGGGTGGAGGCATCGGCGGCGGGGATCTGGCGGGCGACGGCAAACATCATGGCAATCGCATGCTCGGCCGTGGTGATGGAGTTGCCGAAGGGCGTGTTCATCACCACGATCCCGCGGGCCGAGGCTGCGGCGATATCGACATTGTCGACCCCGATGCCGGCGCGCCCGATCACAGCCAGCCGATCCGCTTTGGCCAAAATCGCCGGCGTCACCTTGGTCGCCGAGCGGATCGCCAGCCCATCATAAGCGCCGATTGCGGCGGCCAGCGCGTCGGGGTCCTTGCCGAGATCGGGTTGAAAATCCACCGCGACGCCCCTGTCGCGGAAAATCGCGACCGCCGCATCGGACAGTTTGTCGGAAATCAGAACTTTGGGCATGGAAGCCTCCGGGCCCCTCTGGGGCAAATCATGGGATGGGCCGCTGCAGGATCTGCAGCGGTGTTGTAAAGGGACGGCGCGCGGTCAGCGCCGGTTTCAGGCCGCCGCGCGCTCTGCCGCCGTGGTGGCGAAGGCCCAGTCCCGCCAGGCGGTCAGGGCCGTCACATCCGCCGTCTCGACCGTGGCACCGCACCAGATCCGCAACCCCGGCGGCGCATCGCGGTAGCCGTTGATGTCATAGGCGACACCCTCATCGGCCAGACGCTGCACCAGGCGTTTGACAAACGAGCGCTGCCCCGCCGCATCCAGCGCCGCAACCGCGGGATCGACCAGCTTCAGACAAACGGAGGTGTTGGAACGCAGCCGAGGCTCTGCGACAAGGTTCTCCACCCAGCCCGTGCGATCGACCCACGCCTGCAGCGCCGCGAAATTGGCATCGGCCCGCGCCATCATTGCCGGCAATCCGCCGATTTCGGCCACCCAATCCAACGCATCGACGCAATCGGCAACCGCCAGCATCGAGGGCGTGTTGAGCGTTGCCCCCTCATAATTCGCAGCGTTTAGCTTGCCGCCCTTGGTCAGACGAAAGATCTTTGGCAAGGGCCTGTCCGGCACAAAGCTTTCCAGCCGCGCGACGGCCCGGGGCGACAGCACCAACACCCCATGCGCGGCCTCGCCGCCCAGCACCTTTTGCCAGGAAAACGTCAGCACATCGACCTTCGCCCAATCGACCGGCTGTGCGAACACGGCCGAGGTCGCGTCGACCAGCGTCAAGCCAGGCCGGTCCGCCGGGATCCAGTCGAAATCCGGGATCCGAACGCCCGATGTGGTGCCGTTTTGCGTAAAGCAGAGATCGGCCTCCGCCCGCACGGCCCCAAGATCGGGCAAGGCGCCGTAGTCAGCCTCTAACACGCGGCACTCGGCAAGGGTCAGCTGCTTGACCGCATCCGTGGCCCAACCGGCCCCGAAGCTTTCCCAAACCAGCATGTCGACCGGACGCGCGCCCAGCATCGTCCACATCGCCATCTCATAGGCGCCGGTGTCAGAGGCTGGGACGATGCCAAGGCGATACCCCTCGGGCACGCCGAGATGGGTTTTCAACCCGGCGATCAGCTGGGCGATTTGCGCCTTCGCCCCCGCCGCACGGTGGGACCGGCCGAGATGCGCCTTGGCGGCAACGGTCTCGGCGGACCAGCCGGGGCGCTTTGGACACGGACCAGATGAGAATTCGGGACGCGCAGGCTTCACCTGCGGGCGTTGCGGGAGGCTCATAAGACGGCTCCGTCGTCAGGGCGAAATTGCTGAGCCTGCCACCGCTCGCCCTTAACCCGGCGACCTGCCCACAGCCTGCCTACCCCGCCCGGCGCTAAGCGGCAACCGCCAAGTGGCGCGCGTGCGTCGGTTCGGGCGGGCACGCGGGCGGCGGCCGATTGGATCGCGGGCGGGCCGCAGCGGGGCCCGATCCGGGCAATGCCGGCCAGCTGGCACGGCGCCGAGACGCAGGCGCCCTGCGCCCGCCCTTGGCCCCGCGGGGCGCCTTCGGCCTGGCGCCCCGCTAAGCGCTGTGCGCCGCGATCCAGTCCGCCATCCGGTCCAGCGCGCGGCCGATGTTTTCCTCTGAATTGGCGTAGGAGAGGCGCAGATAGCCCTCCCCCAACGCGCCGAAATCGGGTCCACCGATCAGCGCGACGCCCGCCTCCTCCAACAGCAGGGTGGCAAGCGTCTTTGCGGGGAAGCCCAGCGCCGAGACATTCGGGAACGCATAAAACGCGCCCTCGGGCATCCGGCACGCCACACCCGGCAACGCGTTTAGGCCCGACACGACCCGCCCGCGGCGGCGGGCGAAGGCCGCCATCATCTCAGCCACGCAATCCTGCGGCCCTTCAAGCGCGGCCTTCGCGCCCCATTGCGCGGGTGCGTTGACGCACGACCAGGCGTTAACAGCAAGCTTGCGCGCCTTGTCCAAAAGCGCGTCGGGCCAGATCGCATAGCCAAGCCGCCATCCCGTCATCGCATAGG
>CALCPC010000059.1 GCA_937900975.1 uncultured Paracoccaceae bacterium | reverse complement strand
TGGGGCCGGCTTTTGTTCCGCAACGACGATGAAGCGGGCCGCGCGGCCAAGGCCTGGCACATGGCCCGGGCTGGCGTGACCTTCGTGCGGCTTTACAGCCTGCCGGTTATCCGCAACACCCCGCCGGCCTCCAGCCGTTTGAGCCCAGCCTATTGATGGCCGGTCCGGCATCTCTTTTGCGCAAAGCCTGCGCCCGCTGGGGGCAGGCATGACGGCGTTGACGGTGATTTACGCGTTGTTTTTGTGGTGGTTTTCGACCGGCGCGATCCTGTTTGTGATCAGCCGGCCGGCGCCCACGGATATGGAGGCTTTTCGCAAGGCCGTCATCCTGGCCGTCCCCATCCTGTCGCTCGGCGCCGCCGGGATCTTGATCTCGCTCGAAGATCAGACGGTGCAGGGCGCCTTTATCGCCTTTACCGCGGCGCTTTTGGTGTGGGGCTGGTTTGAGATGGCGTTTCTAGCCGGGGTGATCACCGGCCCAGAGGTCCGTCCACGCCCCCCCGATCTGCCCGCCGGGGAACGGTTTTTGCGCGCATGGGGCGCGATCGCACATTCGGAAATGGCGCTGGTGATGACCGCCGCCGTGCTGGCGATCGCATCGGTCGGGGCATCGAACCGCGTCGCGATCCTAACCTTTCTGGTGCTGTTCTTTGCTCGGATCTCCGCCAAGCTGAACGTCTATTTCGGCGTCCCCAACATCAATGATGAGTTTCTGCCAGGCCCCGTCCGTCACCTCACCAGCCACTTTCGCCGGGCACCGATGAATGCCTTTTTTCCCTGGTCGGTGACAGCCCTGACCTTCGCGACCGCCTGCTGGGCCGAGCGTGCCTGGGCGGCGCCAGAAGGGTCGGGCGCGGAGGTCGGGTATGTGCTTTTGGCAACCCTCACAGCCCTTGCTGTTTTTGAGCACTGGATGATGGTGCTTTCGCTGCCCGATGCGGCCTTGTGGCGCTGGCTTCTGCCCTCGCCAACCCCAAATTCCACTGACATAAAGCCCGACAGCTGAGAAAGACGACGCCATGGACTTTGACGCCCTGTTCAACGCCGAACTCGACACGCTGCGCACGGAAGGCAATTACCGCGTTTTCGCCGAATTAGAGCGGCACCGCGGCGCCTTCCCTCGCGCGGTCAACCACGGCTGTCCGGAAAAAAGCGATGTGACGGTTTGGTGCTCGAACGACTATCTTTGCATGGGCCAACACGCCGACGTGTTGGACGCCATGCACGCCGCCATCGACCGGGCGGGCGCCGGTGCGGGCGGAACGCGCAACATCTCGGGCACGCATCACACCCATGTGGCGTTGGAGCGAGAGTTGGCCGATCTTCATGGAAAAGAGGCCGCGCTCCTGTTCACCAGCGGATATGTCTCGAATTGGGCCTCGCTCTCGACCCTGGGCGCGCGGCTGCCCAACGCCGTGATCCTCAGCGACAGTCTGAACCACGCGTCGATGATTGAGGGGATCCGTCACGCCAAGTGCGCCCGCCGGATCTGGAAGCACAACGATGTGGAGGATCTGCGCCGGCACCTGGCGGAGCTGCCGGAAGGGGCGACGCCCATTGTCGCGTTTGAAAGCGTCTATTCCATGGATGGCGACATCGCGCCGATCAAGGAAATCTGCGACGTCGCCGATGAGTTTGGCGCGATGACCTATATCGACGAGGTGCACGCCGTCGGCATGTACGGCCCCCGCGGCGGCGGCGTGGCCGAGCGGGAGGGTCTGATGGACCGCATCACGCTGATCGAAGGCACGCTTGGCAAGGCGTTCGGCGTGATGGGCGGCTACATCACCGGCTCCTCCGCGCTGTGCGATTTCATCCGGTCTTTCGCGTCCGGCTTTATCTTCACGACGGCCCTGCCGCCGGCTGTCGCCGCCGGCGCGCTGGCCTCCATCCGCCATCTAAAAGCCTCGGAGTTTGAGCGGCGGCGTCAGCAGCGTCAGGTGGCCAACCTGCGCGCAGGGCTCGACGCGGTCGGCATCCCGCATTTACCCAACCCCAGCCATATCGTGCCCGTGATGGTTAAGGATCCCGTGAAGTGCAAAATGATCTCGGACATTCTGCTGGACCAGCACGGGATCTATGTGCAGCCGATCAACTATCCGACGGTGCCCAAAGGCACCGAACGCCTGCGTTTTACGCCTGGCCCCATGCACTCAGACCAGGACATCGACCACCTTGTTTTTGCGCTTGGCGAGCTTTGGAGACACTGTGCCTTGGCCCGGGCCGTCGCCTAGCGTAATGGACTGACACAAACGCCGAAATCCCTTCAACTTTGCGAAAAAAGGCAAAACCCGGACTCGATTTTTCGAGCCAAGCGGTTACGTCATGAACCTGAAATCTAAGAAAATTGGGAGAAAACGATGAAACTCACCCGCCGCGAGAACCTGGCCCTGCTGGGATCGACCGCGTTGTCCGTTGCTGTTGCCCCTGTCGCCGCCCTCGCCGACGGGCATGAGCCGAAGACAATCGAAGTTCAGATGCTGAACAAGCACCCCGACAACCCCCGGGAGGCGATGGTTTTCCATCCTGCCGTGATCCGCGCGAATGTCGGCGATACGATCAAGTTCCTGTCCACCGACCGTGGCCACAATTCCGAGGCGACGCGGGACATGCTTCCCGATGGCGTCGACCGCTGGAAATCCAAGATCAACGACGATTTTGAGTTGGTGGTCGAGGCGGACGGCACCTACGGTTTCAACTGCACGCCGCACAAAACCGTTGGCATGGTCGGCCTTCTTCTGGTCGGCGACGCGATGGTAAACTTTGAGGACGCCAAGAAAGTCCGCCAGCGCGGAAAAGCCAAGGCACGCTATGCCGCCTATTTCGAAGAGGCAGAGGCGATGCTGTCGGCGGAAGCCTAAGGCACCCGCGACGGTGTAAGACCAAACCCCGGGCCGCCCGCGCCCGGGGTTTTTTTGTGGGCCATCAAAACCAAGGACCGCATAAAAGACGCCCGCGAAGCGGCCGGGCTGTCAGTGTTGGCGCTTTCGGTGGCAAGACTTGTCTGCCCGCGTCCGGGGGGTAGGGCGGCCCCGGCCGG
The DNA here is from genome assembly GCA_937900975.1 of uncultured Paracoccaceae bacterium. GTDB lineage: Bacteria > Pseudomonadota > Alphaproteobacteria > Rhodobacterales > Rhodobacteraceae > Algicella. The sequence continues at coordinate 6,130 of CALCPC010000059.1, read as the reverse complement.
GAAAGGGTCTTCGCACTGCCCTTGCGTTGAAAACGCGCCCGGGCGCTTGCCCCAGTCCGGCGGCACGGGCCTTTGACCGCGCCGCGCCGACCCCGCGATCCCCAATCCCGAATGGGCCGATAACACCTTCCCCCCGTGGCCGCATGGCGCACCGCTGTCTCGGCCAGCAGCTTAGATCGGGCGTGCAGGGCCGGCGTGCAGGGACGGGGCGCCCCTGTCCCGGGTGGCCGTCACCCAGCCGCCCCATCCCACAGCGCGTTGGCCATTCAAGCCCCGCGCAAAGTGATGTAGGTCTCGACCAAGCCTTTCCCGGAGACTGTGGTGAGCGACGCCGCGACCCTGACGCCCGCGCAAAGCGACCCAAGTTGGCTGGGCCATATTCGTGCCACGCTGCGCCTTGGCGTGCCATTGATCGGGATGCAATTGGCCCAGATCGGCCTGCAGGTGACGGACACAGTCATGATCGGCCGGTTGGGCGCCGAGGATCTGGCGGCGGCGGTGTTGGGCGCTCAGGTCTATTTCCTATCCTTCGTGCTGACCTGGGGCTTTGCGCAAGCTCTCGTACCCTTGGCCGCGGCGGCGGCGGCGCGGGGCGACACGCAGGCCGTGCGCCGCGCGACCCGCATGGGCGCCTGGGCCGTGATCGCCGCGACCACGGTGCTGATGCCGATCCTCTGGGGAACGGGCACCTGGCTTTTGTGGCTGGGGCAGGATCCGGTGCTGGCGGCGAAGGCGGGTTCTTACGTGCGCATCGCGCAATGGGGGCTTTTCGCCTTCGCCTTGGTCGCGGTTTTGCGCGGCTTTCTCTCTGCGTTAGAGCGGACGGCGTTTGTCTTTTGGGCCACCGTCGCCGCGATCCCGGTCAATGCTGCGGTGAATTACGTACTGATCTACGGCTCCTTCGGCGCGCCGGCGCTTGGCATCGAAGGCGCGGCCATTGCCTCGGTTGTCAGCGTCAGCCTGACGCTGGTGCTGATGATAGGCTTCTGCCGCCGCGATGCGATGACCCGGGGTTTTCAGCTGTTCGTTCGGCCCTGGCGGGCCGATTGGCCAACGCTGGGGCGGATCCTGGTCATGGGCGCCGCGATCAGCGCAACGCTGCTGGCCGAGGTCGGCCGTTTCGCGATGAGCGCGCTGATGATCGGCTGGATCGGGACCATCCCGCTGGCCGCGCATGGGATCGCGATGAGCATCATTTCGGTGATTTTCATGGTGCCCTTGGGCCTATCGAGTGCCGCAACCGTTCGGGCGGGCCGCGCGCTGGGGCGCCGGGACGCGCTGGGGCTGGCGCGGGCCTCCTGGACGGTGCTCGGCCTGTCGCTTGGCTTCGCCGCGCTCTCGGCCCTTTTGCTTTGGATCTTTCCCGTGCCCCTGATCGGCGTCTTCCTCGGCCCCGAGAACGCGCAAGACGCGGCGTTGATTATCGCCTATGGCGTGCCGCTTTTGGCGGTGGCGGCGCTGTTTCAGCTAGTGGACACCGCGCAAGTGGTTCTGGTGGCGCTGTTGCGCGGCTTGCAGGATATCCGCGTACCCATGGCGATTGCGATTGTCAGCTATTGGGGGGTGGGCGTGCCGGCGGGGTCTGTGCTGGCCTTTCCACTGGGGCTTGGCGGTGTCGGTGTTTGGCTGGGGCTTTTGATCGGGCTGACGGCGGCGGCGCTGGCGCTTGCGCTCCGCTACCGCCGTGTCGCGCCGCGGATCACGGCATGAGCGCTGCGCGCAGCGCGTGGTAGGAGTGTTTGGGCGTGCGCTCCAACGTCTCAAAATCCACATGGATCAGGCCAAAGCGTTTGTCATAGCCGAACGCCCATTCGTAATTGTCGAGGAGTGACCAGAAAAAGTAGCCCTTGACCGGCGCGCCCGCCGCCATGGCCTGGCGCACGGCGTGAAGATGCGCGTCGAGATACGCGATGCGCGCGGGGTCCGGCACGTCTTGTCCGACGCGCCGGTCATCGCCCGCCATACCGTTTTCGGTGACATAAAGCGGCAGGTCGCCGGTGTAGTCACGCGCCATACGGGTCAGAAACGCAGCGATCCCAGGGGCATAAATCTCCCACCCCATTGCGGTTTTGGGTAAGGGTCCGGGGCGCTCTGCCCACCCTGGGAAAAGCCCCGACCCATCGTCGGCAAGGCGTTTGCGGGTGTAGTAATTCAGCCCAACCCAATCCAGCGGGGCGGCAATCGTGTCGAAATCCGCCTCCCACCCGGCGGGCAAATGCGGGCCGAGCCCCGCCAGCGCCGCCTCGGGATAGGTTTTGCGGAAAACACCTTCGAGAAACCAGCGATTGTAGATCGCGTCATAGGTCGCGGCCGCCCTGGCCGCTGCCGGGCTGTCGTCGGCGGGGTCGGCAAACTCCATATTCGTGACAAGGCCAAGCCCCGTGTGGCCCGCCGCGCGCAATGCGGTGACGGCGGTCCCGTGGGCCAAAAGGACGTGGTGCATCGCGCGGGCGGTGGCGCGGATGTCGCGCAGCCCCGGGGCATGCGCCCCCTCAAAATGGCTAAGCCAAGCGACGCACCAGGGTTCGTTGATCGTGGCGATCGAGGCCAGCCGGTCGCCCAGCCGGCCCGCGACCGCCATCGCGAAATCCGCAAACCAGGCCGCGATGTCGCCATTGGCCCAGCCGCCCCGGTCGGCGAGCGCCGCGGGCAATTCCCAGTGATAGAGCGTCAGATGCGGCGCGATCCCCCGCGCGAGCATCCCGTCGACAAGCTTGTCGTAAAAATCGAGCCCCGCCGCCGCCACCTGGCGCCCATCGGGCATCACCCGCGCCCAAGAGGTTGAAAACCGGTAGGCGTCAAGCCCCGCGCCGGCCAGAAGATCCAGATCCTCGGGCCACCGGTTGAGGTGGTCGCAGGCGCGCGCGCCATCCTCGCGCCCGACGACATTGCCAGGGGCGGCGGCAAAACTGTCCCAATGCGTGGGACCCGCCGCGCCGCGCCCCTCGATCTGGTAGCTTGAGGTCGCGGCGCCAAAGGTAAAACCTTCGGGAAAATCGCTGCGGCGGAAGGTAAAACCCGTCATTGTGGCGCCGCGAGTGAGGGGCCGTGGCGGAAGGGCACGTCCCAAAGTTCTGTCACCGGGGTTTGGTCGGGGTTTTCGAGCCCCCCGATCACGATCTCGGCGATCCGACGGCCGGCGGCGCGAATAGACGATGTGGTGGCCGCGAAGATCGGCGCGTCGGTGCCGTTGGGCATGTAGGACAGCATATCGTCATGGGTGACGACCGAAACCTCCCGCCCCGGCCGCATCCCCCGCTCTGCCAGCGCCCGACCGACGCCGAGCGCCTGCGTCAGGCTGGAGGTAAGGATAGCCGTCGGCGCCGGCGCAAGGTCGAGCAGCCGCCGCGCGCCGTCATAGCCCACAGGCTCGGTCAGATCTCCCGACAGGATATAGCCCGGTTCGGGTGCAAGCCCGGCCGCTGTAAGGGCCGCGCGGTAGCCGTTCTCGCGCCGCTCCGCGAAGGTGTAGCGACCCCGCCCGTTGATCAACCCGATCCGGCGATGGCCAAAGGCCAGCAACCGTTCGGTCGCGTCGGCGAAGGCCGCGCGGTTGCGAATGTCAAGCCAGGCATGGTCAGGCCCGTCAAAGACGCGGCCATGCACCACAAAGGGAAGCCCCATCTCCGTAAGGCTTTTTGGGCGCTGGTCGCCCGCAATCGGTGAGGTCAGGACAACCGCGTCGACGGCCCGGGATGTCGCGAGGCGGCGATAGGTCGCAACCTCCTCGGTCTCTGCGATGACGGTCAACAGCATGTCGTAACCGCCATCGGCATAAACCTCACCCGCGCCGGCCAGAAACTCCGCAAAGATCGGATTGACGGCCTCCTGCTCCCCCAGCCGCAGGACGTGGCCGATGGCGCGGCTTTGACCGGTCGCCAGGCGCTGTGCTTGGGGATTGGGGGCATAGCCATGACGGCGGGCGGCGGCGATCACGCGGGCGCGTGTTTTCGCGTTCACCTCTGGGTAGTCGTTGAGCGCGCGGCTGATCGTCGTCTGAGACAGGCCCAGAACCCGCGACAATTCCTTCAAATTCAAGCCAATTGTCCCCGCATTCACCCAGTGAAATGCTAGGCGGGTCAGCCGCGCCTTGGCAAGACGGTTATGCCCGATCCAGTCGCCGTAGCGTTGACACTCCGTCTTTGCGGCGACATGCTGGGCACAGTCAAAGCGGTTTGAAGGCGGCGGTACAAGCGTCGAGGGCCAGACAAAAACGTCCAAATGACGTCCTTGGGAGGGGATTTCAATGCAAAGCAAGCTGATGGGCTGTGGCGCTGTTCTGGCGCTGATGGCGGGTGCCGCCTGGGCCGATGGCCATGGATCGCTGGCCTTCGCGCCGGGGGAAGGCGGGTTCACGTGGGACAGCTACGAGGCGTTTGCGGCCGCCCATGACCTGACCGGTCAATCCATCTCACTCACCGGTCCTTGGACGGGCAACGACAGTGATCTGGTCGACTCGGTGCTGGCCTATTTCGCCGCGGCGACCGGCGCCACGGTTGAGTATTCGGGCTCCGAAAGCTTTGAGCAGGATATCGTTATCGCGGCGCAGGCCGGTTCTGCCCCCAACATTGCGGTGTTCCCGCAGCCGGGGCTTGCCGCCGATCTGGCGCGGCGTGGCTTTGTCGCGGCGCTCGACGACGGCACGGCTGACTGGCTGCGCAGCAATTATGCCGCCGGCGAAAGCTGGGTGGATCTGGCGACCTTCCCCGGCGAGGACGGCAGCGACGGTCTTTACGGCTTTTTCTACAAAGTCGATGTGAAATCGCTGGTTTGGTACGTGCCGGAGGCGTTCGACGAGGAAGGCTATGACGTGCCGGAAACGTTGGAAGAGCTGAAGGCGCTGACCGATCAAATCGTGGCCGATGGCGGCACGCCCTGGTGTATCGGGCTTGGATCCGGCGCCGCGACGGGCTGGCCCGCGACCGATTGGGTTGAGGATATGCTGCTGCGCACGCAGCCGCCGGCGGTTTATGACGCATGGGTGGCAAACGAGATGAAGTTCGACGATCCGCGGGTTGTCGCGGCCATCGAGGAATACGGCTTTTTCGCGCGCAACGACGCCTATGTCAGCGGCGGCGCGGCCTCGGTCGCGAACACAGATTTCCGCGACAGCCCCGGCGGTTTGTTTGAGTTTCCGCCGAAATGCTACATGCACAAGCAGGCGACCTTCATCCCGACCTTCTTTCCCGAAGGAACAGAGCTTGGGGAAGATGTCGATTTCTTCTATTTCCCAGCCTATGCCGAAAAAGACCTCGGCTCGCCCGTGTTGGGCGCGGGCACGATGTTCTCGATCACCAACGATAGCCCGGCGACCCGGGTTTTTGTCGAGTTTCTGAAGACGCCCATCGCGCATGAAATTTGGATGGCGCAGTCGGGTTTTCTGACACCCCACAAGGGCGTGAATTCCGAGATGTACGCCAATGATACGCTCAAAGCGCTGGGCGACATTCTGCTTGGCGACACCACCTTCCGCTTTGCCGGGTCAGACCTGATGCAGGGTGAGATCGGTGCGGATGCCTTCTGGAAAGGCATGGTCGACTATACCGGGGGCGAGGACGCGGCCAGCGTCGCCGCCGATATCCAGGCGCGCTGGGACAGCATCCAGTAAATCTACCAGCCAAACATGCCCCCGCGGCCCACCCGCGGGGGACCCCTCAGACGTAAGGGAGTGAGGCCATGACCCCCCTCTTGCAGGGTATCCTGACGGTTATCATCGGCGTTGGCGGTTGTATTGGGTATTTTTACTTCTCAAACCTGATCCTCGACCGCTATATTTTCCCGGCCAAGGGCGCCATGGCGGGGCACAATATCAACCGCGCGAACCAAGTACGGCCCTGGCTGTTTCTTTTCCCCGCCATTTTCGCGCTTGGCCTCTATTTGGTTTACCCGGTCATAGGCTCCTTTGTTCGGTCGCTTTACAACCGCGACGGGGATGCGTTTGTGGGCTTTGGAAACTATGTGCTGCTGGCCGGCAGTGAGGAGTTTCGGACCGCACTTCTCAACAACATGTTGTGGGTTTTGGTGGTGCCGGCGGGGGCCACGTTCTTTGGCCTTGTCGCCGCGCAGCTGACCGACCGGTTGCGGGGGGGCAATGTTGCAAAAGCGCTGATCTTCATGCCGATGGCGATCA
>CALCPC010000058.1 GCA_937900975.1 uncultured Paracoccaceae bacterium | reverse complement strand
ATCGCGCCAACCCGGACCCGGCTTTGCCCCGCCCGACGCTCGGTCGCGGCGGGGACCAGCAGCAGCTCTGCCCCCGCCTCCAACGCCGCGCGGCCCAGCAGCGGAAACTCCACATCATAGCAGATCAAAAGCGCAATCCGCGCAAACGGCGTTTCGATCACCCGAAGCGGTCCGCCACCCTGCACATCCCACACCGCGCGTTCCCAGGGCGTGGGCACGATCTTGTCCTGCGCCCGGCTTTGGCCATCGGGCAAAAACACCCGCGCACGGTTCACCACACCGCCCGAAAGCGCCAGCGGCAGCGATCCCGCCACCAAGCCCACACCAAGCCGCGCGGCCAGACGGGACAGCGCGGCGTCGTGCGCGCTGACCCGCGCGGCCAGCACGGTCGGTGTGGCGTCAAGCCGGGCCGCATACCCGCCGGGCGCCGCCAACTCGATCCCCGCATATTCGGGGAAAACCAGGATCTCTGCCCCACCCCGCGCGGCGGTCTCGGCCCAGCCGGTCACCTTCGCCACCACCGCCGCCTCGCTGGCAAGCGGATCAAGCGGATAGGCGGCTGCGGCCACCCGGATCATGTCAGCGCCCGGATCCAAAACTGCATCTGGTGGCTCTGCGCGGCGCCGTCGCCGCCCACCTCCGCCCAGTCGAAGGCCGCGGTGACGCCGGGCAAAGGCTGATAGCCGCGCCGACGCCAAAAGGGGTCGAGCGGCGCGTAATCCGGCGGCCGCGCGGGATGGTCTGGCGGGCGCATCACCGCGCAAAACGCCGACCACACCCGCGCTTGCGCGCGACCCGCCGCCTCGCGCGCATCAAAGAACGCGTGCCCGATCCCCTGGCCGCGATAGGCCGGCAACAGCACGCTTTCGCCACAATACCAGATGGTTTCGGGCCGATACCCCTCGGCCTGCAGCGCGGCCGTGAATTCTGGCGCGTGATCTTCCAGCGGCGCGGCGGTGGCGGCCCCAACGATCAGATCGCCATCGCGGGCAACGACCACCACGGCCCCGGCGCTTTCGGCATAGGCCTGCAGATAGCCCTGCTCATAATCGGCGTCGCCGGCGTAAAGATAGGGGTAGGCGCGAAAGACCGAGATCCGCAACCGCGCCAAATCGGGCAGTGCGGCGCGCACCTCACCCGCGCTGAGCGTGGCGACCGTCAGGGCGCCCATCGCGCGCACCCTTGCCCTTGCCCTGCGCTGCCCGCCCGGCGGGGCGGGCCAAACCCCCGGGTGATGGGCCCCACGCAGCGCCGGAAGCGCCCTGCGCAAATCGCGCGTTTCCATGCCTTCGCCATCCCCGCTCCTTGCGGCAAAACCGCTTTGAGGTCAAACACCTAAGCCCCCTTTCGACACCCTGCTCCTGACCCCGCCTTACCCCTGCGCCACCGCGCGGCGTTAACGGTGGTGCAACCAGAGTTCATTGAAACGAAACACATTTCCCAGGTTTTCGGCTATCGCCTTCTGCAGCCGCGTGCCGCCTTGGGCGTCGCGATCACAGACCGAAAGAGGCCATCTGAGCAGCAGGCCCGCAATCGAAGGACCGTCGTACCGTGACCGATTCTCCCCGCGTTGACCCGAAGACCGCCTCGAAACCCGCCCCCGGCGCGTAGGAGGGGAAAGCCGGACAAAAGACCGTCCGTCACGATGAGGATGAGCCCGCGATCGTCCAGGGTCTCGAAACATCCGACCCCAATTCCATGGCCGCCGTTTCGGGTAGCATCGCCGGCCTTGTCGGGTTGCTGGGGCCGGAGGCGGAGGCGTTCCAAGGTCTCTCGCCCCGCGATATGGAGGCGGGGTCGGACGCTGGAAGCGCGACCCTGTCCTCCGCGGTCGCCGTCGATGTCGCGACGGATGCCGCGACGTTGACCGAGGTCGCGGCAAGCCAAGGGACGGCGGGCGCAACGACACCGGCAGAGGACGTCTCGCTTGGGGTGTTGCCCGACGCCGACGTGACGGCAACGGCCGCCCCTTTCTCTGCCAGGAACACGCCCGCGCCGGCGGCGCCGGAACGCGAAGACAACGCCATGGAGTGGGGCGTCGAAGACCCCGTCGCGGCCGACGCAACGGCATCATCGCGAAGCGCGCCAAAAGCGTCGGCGCCCGCCTCAGGTGGCGCCGCTGAGGATACACCGTCCGCGGACAGCGACCCCCAGGCCGCGCCGACCCTGACTGTCACGCCGCAAAACCCCGGCGAAGGCGCCGCCGGCGGGACCGTTGTGGCCACGTTGGACAGCACGCTGCCCGACACGCAATTTGCCTTCGTCGATGCCGATGGCGCGCCCTACCAGCATCCGCTTTTCGAGATTGTCGGGGACAAAGTCCATCTTCGCGACGGTGCGACACTGGATTACGAGACGGCCCCGCTTTTTGAGCTGACGGTGGTGGGCACCACACCGGGGGCCGAGACGGCGACCGCGCCGCTCCGCCTCGAGATCCAGGACGCGGCGGAGCATATCCGTCTTGCCGACGGCGGCGCGCAGTTTACCGAAACGGGCGTGACCGAGGCTGCGGTCACAGGTGGTGCGGGCGCGGACACGCTGACCGGCGCGGGCGGCAACGATGTCTTTGCCGGTCGGGCCGGCGATGACAGTCTCAGCGGCGGTGCTGGCCAGGACACCGCCGTTTGGGATGGAAACCTCGCCGATTTTACGGTTCGCTACTCTGCCACCGACGACAGTTTCACCATCGTGGATCGCAACAGCGCCGACGGGCTTGATGAAGGGCGGGACACGGTCAGCGGCGTTGAAACCTTTGTTTTCAATGGCCAAAGCTATAGCGCGGCCGATCTTCAGGCCGTGGCCGCGCGCCAGGCCAACAACGCCCCCGACAGCATCGTCGTCACCGCCGGCGGCACGATTGACGAGACGGTGACCGACGGCGGTGATCTGACCGCGGCCCATGATGCCGGAGGAACCGTC
>CALCPC010000057.1 GCA_937900975.1 uncultured Paracoccaceae bacterium | reverse complement strand
CGCGCCGCGGTGTCAAGATCCAGATTGCGCGGTGAGGCTGCGAAAAACTCAAACCCCACATAGGCCGCCCCGGCCGATGCGGCCGCCTCCAGCCCTGCGTCGTCGCGAATGCCGCAAATCTTGACGCGGATGTCAGGCATTCTTGGTTTTTGTCTCCAGAATCGCCAGCACTTCGTCCTCCTCGGACAGATGCTGCTTGCGCAACTTATCGACCTCGCTGGCAAGCTGCGAGGCCTCGCGCCGCTTTTCCGCGGCCATCCGCCGATGCTTGGATTCCCGCAGCCACTCCAACACATAGCCGATCATCAGCCCGGTCAGGATCGAGGCGAGCGAGACCAGGTACAGCGGGATGTCCATCGACCAAACGTAAACATCGCTGAGCCCTTGCGGCAGCAGGTTCACGGTCACGGCCTCCCGATTGGCGAGCGACAGGATCACGATCCCCACCATCACGATGGCCAGAAAGAGCATTTTAAGCAGTCGCATGGGGCCTCCCTTACATCACACGTCGGGCATATCGGCGTTTAGGCGGTCGCGCAGCAGTTTGCCAGTCTTGAAGAATGGGACGTGCTTTTGCTCGACCTCAACCGTGTCGCCGGTGCGGGGGTTGCGGCCCGTCCGACTGTCGCGCCGCTTGACCGAGAAGGCGCCGAAGCCGCGCAGCTCCACCCGATTCCCTTCCGCCATAGCCTCGATAATCTGATCGAAGATCGTTGCCACGATCCGTTCCACATCACGCTGGTAAAGATGCGGGTTCTCTTCAGCAATCTTTTGAATTAGTTCCGATTTTATCATCGAAATTGCCCTGGCGTCCCTGTCGTCTTATCCGATTTTCAGGGATGCTATAACGTGTGCGCCGACATTGCAGCCCCAAATTCGCCGCGTTCGATGTTTCGCGGTTCCAGTGCTCGTACGCTGCGCATTTGAGGGTCGTTTCGGGCGTGACGGCCGCGCAGGGCCTATCGCAGGATCGACATCAGGCGCGGGCCATCCGGGATCAAGGTTTTGGGCAGCGCCGGTCCAAGCCCCGTCAGCCGCGCCAGAAACGGCAGCACGCCGGTCTCGCGGCTGGGCACCTCCCACGTTTCGACCGGAAGATCCTCCAGCTCAGGGTACTCAGCCCGCAGCCAGACCAGCGCCTCGGCCTCCCCGCCGATGGCGTCGACAAGCCCGGCTTCCTCCGCCATCCGGCCGGTAAACGTCCGGCCATCCGCCACCCGGTCAAGCGCGTCGCCGGCAAGCCCGCGCCGTTCTGCCACAAGGCCGCTGAACCAAGCATAGGTGTCGTCCACCACGGCGGCCTCCGCCGCGCGCGCCTCGGGTGTCAAAGGGCGCAGCGGCGAGGGCCCCGCTTTAAGGTCAGAGGAGCGGATGGTCTCAACGCTAAGGCCAAGCCGATCCATCAGGCCACTGACCGTGACATATTCCAAAATCACGCCGATTGAGCCCGTGATCGTGTTCCCGCGCGCGAAAACATGCTCTCCAGCCAAGGCGGCCATATAGCCGCCAGAGGCCGCCACACCGCCCATGACCACGACGAGCGGTTTTGACGCCGCCACGTCGCGGAGGCCAAGGTACAGCGCTTCGCTTGCCACCACGGTGCCGCCGGGGCTGTCGATGTGCAGGACCAGCGCGCGGACTGTGTCATCCTCGGCAAGATCGGCGACCAGGGTTTCGCGGGCGGGGTTCGACACGATCACCTGGCTGACGCTGAGCCGCGCGATGTGGGGGCCGCGGGGCAGGGCGCCGACCGCCGACAGGGCCGCGGCGATCAGCCCAACGACAACGCCCGCCACCAGCGCGCCGCGCCAGAAGGCGCGCCTGCGCCCGCGCCGCTTTGTCTCTTCCAAGGCCGCGAGCGCTGCCAGTTCGGGTGTCCCAAGGGTGTCCGCCACAAATCCTCCGTCCAGCAGCTTTCCCCGTTGGACATGGGGGCGCGATGCCCGCGATCAAGGCGGGAGCGGCATCGCCCCCGGGGCTGCGGCGTCTTAAAGCGCTTCGTGAAAACCCCGCATCCCATACCGCTGCCTGAAACCAAAGATTTCAACGCGGTATGGGATGCTTGGGTCTCCGATATTTCCCGAAACGCCGTGGGTTGAGACGTGCGGCCCCCCCCGGGCGCCACGGGGTGCATCGGTGCCCTGGCGCGCAAAGCCGCGCCCGCGCGCGAAAACTGAGATGTTCGGCGCCTTCGGGCTTTGGCCGCGGCGGCGCCGCAAGAGTGCGGCGGCGGACCGATCCCGGGTGCCGCATATCCGGCCGGGCAGGGGCGCGTACCGCTCAAGGGGCCGGCCTGTCCCCGCCGAAACCAGGACCCGCGGCCCGGCGCTTTTCAGTGATTTCATGCCTTAAACGAGATGCGGGCGGCCGTTGCCGGCCGCCCGCATCTGCGATCCAAGGATCGGTCAGATGGTCCTAGTCGTCGCCCTGGCTTTTCAACGCGGCGCCCAAGATATCGCCGAGCGACGCACCGCTGTCGGAAGACCCGTATTGCTCCACGGCTTCCTTCTCTTCCGCGATCTCGCGCGCCTTGATCGACAGGCCCAGTCGGCGGCTGGCTTTGTCGATATTGGTCACACGCGCGTCGATCTTGTCGCCGACGCTGAAGCGTTCGGGCCGCTGTTCGGCGCGGTCGCGGCTGAGGTCGGAGCGGCGGATGAAGGCTTTCATCCCGTCATACTCGACCTCGATCCCGCCATCTTCGATCTTCGTCACGGCCACGGTCACCACGGCGCCGCGTTTGACACCCGCCGTCGCCTCGGCAAAGGGATCGCCCTCCAGCGCCTTAATCGACAGCGAAATCCGCTCTTTCTCGGTGTCCACATCGGCGACAACCGCGCGGACGACATCGCCCTTTGTAAACTCCCCAATCGCCTCTTCGCCCGAGCGATCCCAGGAGATGTCGGAGAGATGAACCATCCCGTCGATATCGCCCTCAAGCCCGACGAAAAGCCCAAACTCGGTGATGTTCTTGACCTCGCCCTCAACTTCGGTGCCGACGGGGAAGTTCGCTTCGAAGTTCTCCCACGGGTTGCCCTGGGTCTGCTTCAGGCCAAGGCTGACACGGCGTTTTTGGGTGTCGATCTCCAGAACCATCACCTCAACCTCTTGGCTGGTGGAGACGATCTTGCCGGGGTGAACGTTCTTCTTGGTCCAGGACATTTCCGAGACGTGAACCAGCCCCTCGACACCCGGCTCCAACTCAACGAAGGCACCATAATCCGTGATGTTGGTCACGCGGCCCGTGTGCACGCTGTCCAGCGCATAGCGCAGTTCCACGTCCGACCAGGGATCGGCCTGCAGCTGTTTCATGCCAAGGCTGATACGCTGGGTGTCTTTGTTGATCTTGACGACCTGGACCTTCACCGTCTCACCGATCGACAAGATCTCGGACGGGTGGTTGACCCGGCGCCAGGCCATATCGGTCACGTGCAGCAGCCCGTCAACACCGCCAAGGTCCACAAAGGCGCCGTATTCGGTGATGTTCTTGACCACCCCGTCGACATTGTCGCCTTCCTTGAGGCGTCCGACGATCTCGGCGCGCTGTTCGGCGCGGCTTTCTTCCAGGATCGCGCGGCGGCTGACGACGATGTTGCCGCGGCGGCGGTCCATTTTCAGGATCTGGAAGGGCTGTTCGATGTGCATCAACGCAGAGGCATCGCGCACCGGGCGCACATCGACCTGGGAGCCCGGCAAAAACGCCACCGCGCCGCCAAGATCGACAGTGAACCCGCCTTTGACACGGCCGAAAATTGCGCCTTTGACGCGTTCCTCTTTGGCGGCGGCTTTTTCCAGCCGGTCCCAAGCCTCTTCCCGCCGGGCCTTTTCGCGGCTGATCACGGCTTCGCCGCGGGCGTTTTCGACCCGTTCGAGGTAGACTTCCACCTCATCGCCCGGGGCGATTTCGGGCGGATGGCCGGGTTTGGCGAATTCCTTCAGCTCGACCCGGCCTTCCATCTTATAGCCGATGTCGATAATGGCCTGGCCGGCCTCGATGGCCAGAACCGTGCCTTTGACGACGCTGCCCTCGTCGGGCGTGTCAAGCTCAAAGCTCTCGTTCAGGAGGGCTTCGAATTCATCCAGAGTGGCGTTCGCGGACATATGGTTGTGCGTTCCTTCATACATTTTCTGGCCGCGCGGTTGGCGCCGCGGGTCGTTCGGGACATTGGTCGGCTTGGCACGCAAAACACCGGAGGGGGTCAGACCTTTAGATCCGCTCCCGTTCCAGGCGCTTTTCGGTGAGTGCCACAGCCTCAGCGACGGCGGCTTCTATAGACAAATCGGAGGTGTCGAGCAAGACCGCATCCCGGGCTTGAACCATGGGCGCGGTTTCCCGGGCGCCGTCGCGCGCATCGCGGATGGCAAGATCGCGCAAATCTGTCCCAAGGTGAAAGTCAAAGGCCACGC
>CALCPC010000056.1 GCA_937900975.1 uncultured Paracoccaceae bacterium | reverse complement strand
GATGCTGATCTTGAACGCGTTTTCTGACGATGACTGACCTGCTTTGAACGGAAAAGGCTCTAGAACTCCGCCCAGCTTTCGTCGTCGTTCTCCGCCAGGGGCAGGGGAATGGAGGCTGGGCCCTGGGCGGGCGCGGCGGCGCTCCCCTCCGACACCGGGGCCAAGTCCAGCGCGGGCGGCGCAAGTAGCGGCGTCTCGGCCTTGCTTGTGGCAAGCTTTTCCCAGGCCGCGTCGGCATCCTGCTCGCTTTGATGAACCACATGCCCAGTGGAAAAGAAGCCCAACAAATCCTGCAGCGTCCGGGACCTGTCCTTTAACTGGCGGGCCGAACTTGCATTGGTGGATGCGATCACCGCGTTTTCCTGGGTGATGGCGTCCAGATTGGCGATAGAGTTGGAAATCTCTTCAACGCCGCGCGCCTGTTCTTTGCTTGCTTCCGTGATCTCGCCGACCGTCGACGAGACGGAGGTGAGCGAGGTCACGATCTCGGTCAGCGCGTCGCCCGTCGCCGCCACCAGACGCACGCCATCGGCGACATAGGCTGAGGAGCTGTCGATCAGCTCTCGGATGTCGCGGGCGGATTCGGACGAGCGCTGCGCCAGCGTCCGCACCTCTGAGGCGACGACGGCGAAACCCTTGCCGGACTCGCCCGCGCGCGCCGCCTCCACCGCGGCATTCAGCGCCAGAAGATTGGTCTGGAATGCAATCGCATCGATCACGCTGACGATATCGGAAATCCGCGCGGAACTGTCGTTGATCCGCTGCATCGCCGAGGCCGTCTCACCCACGATTTCGCCGCCGCGATTGGCGCGGTCCGACGCCTCATGCGCCAGGACCAGCGCGTTCTCGGCATTGGCGGCATTGGATTTGACGGTCGAGGTGATCTCTTCCATCGTCGCGCTGTTTTCCTGCAAGGTCGAGGCCTGCTTGGCCGAGCCTTCGGACACCGTCGTCGCGTTGCTGGATATCAGACCGCCCTCGCTCTCAATCGACGCGCTGGTGGCGCCGACCTTTTGGATCGTCTCGGAAAGGCGCGAGATCGTGCCGTTTACACTTTCCGCCAGCTCCAGGAATATGCCGCTTTGGTCGACCGGCACCGACCGGTCAAGCCGCCCGTGAGAAACAGCGGCGACGACGTCTGCGGTGCCGCTTAGCGTGCTGTCCAACCGCTCGATCAATTGGTTCATTTCCGCGGCCAGCCCGGCCAGATCGCTTTCGGACGTGTCCACCTTGACCCGTTCGGATAGGTCGCCCTCCATCGCGCGCCCAATGACAAAGGACATGGACGCGAACAACGTCTCAAGCTCCGCCCGCCGGCGGGCGACGGCCAGGGCCTGCACCTCCGCTTCGGCACGCTCGCTGTGGCGCATGTCAATGGCATCGCGCAGCGTCTGAAGCGCCACTGAAACGCGTGCAAACTCGTTTTTGCCGTCAATGCTTGGCACCGTAACGCCCTGCTTGTCGTCGGCCAATTCCTCCATTGGACCGATCAAGCCAGCAACCGACCGCGTGATCGCCCGGGTCACGTTCAGCGACAAAAGCGCGCTAATCAGCACAGCGCCGAGCAGCCCGACCACAACGAATATGACCCGACGCCAAAAAGCCGCGTCGCCTTTTTCAGCGATGGCAGACGCTTCAGCCTCCTTTAGGTCGATGAATTCATTGACGGTGCCAAGCCATCGCGTGAACTTGTCCCGCCCGTCAGTCAAAAGGATCTTGTTTGCGGCTTCCGTCTCACCGGCTGCGGCAAGCCGTGTCACCTCCGCGATCATCGGCAGCGTCTCGGCCTCCACAGCTTGGATCCGCGTGAGCACAGCCGTGCCGTCGGCGCGCCCGTGCGCCTCCATCAGCGCCGAAAGCGCGGTGGACGCGGCCGCATAATCCGCCGCCAAGGCGGCGATTGTTTCGGTCGCCGTGTTGCTGACGGCTGTGTTTCCAACGGCGCTGGCGGCGACAACATCGCGCAGCTCAATCGCACGATCGTGGACGCTGCCGCGAAAGTTGATCGCTTGGCGCATCTTTTGGCTGATGACCGCTGCCTCCGCCTCCAGTGCCAGACGCGCGCGGGTTGAATCCGCCAGCCCCCCGAAGACGACCGCGGCCATCAGCACAATCGCAACACTGGGCAGAACGGCGATCTGGTACCCCAGTTTCCAGGACCTGAACATAAGTTGACCTTTGCGTTGCACAAACCTGGCCGTGACTTAGACCGTGCCTGCTTACGAAAAGGTGAAACCGCGCGCGTTTCTGGATACGAAAAGGCCCGCACCTTTCGGTACGAGCCCGCGCCTTCGACCGTGAGTGTCGGTCAGCCTTCGACGGTCACAGTCCGCTCGGCCCCGGTCGAGATTTCGATCCGGCGAGGCTTCCGCGCCTCGGGCACCTCCCGCACCAAATCGATGTGCAAAAGACCGATGGCTGTCACCGCACCGGT
>CALCPC010000055.1 GCA_937900975.1 uncultured Paracoccaceae bacterium | reverse complement strand
CATGATGAACTCGCCATGCGCCATGTTGATCACGCCCATCACACCAAAGGTGATGGCAAGCCCGATGGCGGCAAGAAAATAGATCGAGGCAAGGGACAGCGCATCCAGCGTCAGATCGACGGCTTGGCCGAACGCAACCTGATCCTCGATCCGGTCAAGCGCAAGCCGCGCCGCGCGGGTTACGGCGACATCGGTTTCTCGGTACGCATCGTAGAAAACATGGGTTGCCAGCGCCGCCGTGACATCCGCGTCGGTGACCAATGGCGGCAGCGTACCGTCCGCGGCCAGGGCGCGGTAGGCGCGGGCGCGCGCGTCCTCGGTGCCCAGCGATGCGACCGGCACGCCAGCAACGCTGGCGTCCACGATGTTGGCAGTCAGCGCTGTCGCAATCTCGCCCGGGCCGATCCGCGGCGGCGCGAGGTCGGCGGCAACCAGCGCTGCGTAGGCGGCGTCGGCGTCGATCTCGGCGCCGACCTCCAGCACGGCTGCGATGTTGCCGTTTTCGGGCAGCGCCGCCGAGACGCCCCTGTCGGTGGCAAGGATTTGGTTCAGAACAGCGCGCACATCGACCGACAGATCCCCGGCAAGCGTCTCGATGGCCGCAAGCCGCGCCTCTGTCGTCGCGCCAAAGCGCGCGGCCAGCAACCCCGCAAGGCGGCGCTTTTCTGCGCGCAGCGCCGGGTCAGGCTCCGTGTCGATCGCGGCCTCCAACGGCGCGAGTTGCGCCGCACTCATATCGCGTGCGATCGCATCCACGGCGGCGCGGCGCCGGGTGATGTCGGGGTCCGACAGCTGAAACTCAACCAAGGCAGAGCCGATTTCCCGCCGCACGCCGCCATTGGGCCGGATCACGCTGATATCGGATTTTTGGGCGGAGCCCACGGCCGCGCCGCTTGTGATGTCGAGAAGCGTTAAGGCGCCGTCCGCGCCTTCTTCCACAAAAAAGAACAGACCGTCCGCGTTGCGCACAAAGACTGCGCGCGCGCTGTATTTTTCAAGAAATGGACCGACGCCAGCGACGCCAGAGGCCGCAAGATCCTCAAGAACCGGGCCGATTGTGCGGCGTGACGGCTTGGCGACCTCGGCCTGGTGGCGCTGCAGCACAGTTTGCAGGTCCTGACCCTGCGACAACGCCGGCGCCGAAATCAAAAGCCCAAGCACAAGACAAAGAAGGCGAAGCATAGGGCCCCTTGAGGGATCGGGCGCGCGTAACAGCCCGCGCGCCCGGGTGGCTTAGTAGTTCGACTTGAGCTGCACGCAGGTTGAAGGCTCGGTATTGTACATCCCGCAGCCGAGATCTTTCCAGTCCGATGTCAGCACGGCGCTTTCGGGCAAGAAGTCGGTCCACGCGTCGCCCGGCACTTCTTCGGTCTGGCTGATGATGTCGAACTGACCATCGGCCGTGATCTCACCGATCAGGACCGGTTTGGCCAAGTGATGGTTGGGCAGCATGACCGCCGTCCCACCGGTCAGGTTCGGAAACTCCTGCCCGTACATCGCTGTGCGCACGGCGTCGACATCGGTCGTGCCGGCCGCCTCGACCGCGTTCACCCACATGTTAAAGCCGATGTAATGCGCCTCCATCGGGTCGTTGGTCACACGCTCTGTGCCCATCCGCGCCTTCCAGGCATCGACCCAGTCCGCGTTGGCCTCACCTTCGGCCGACTGGAAATAGTTCCACGCGGCAAGGTGGCCGACGAGGTTGGATGTGTCGAGGCCCGAAAGCTCCTCCTCCCCGACCGAGAAGGCGACGACGGGGATATCGTCGGCGCTGACACCGGCGGCGGCAAGCTCTTTGTAAAAGCCGATATTGGCGTCGCCGTTGATGGTCGAGATCACGCCGACCTGCTTGCCATCCTCACCCACCGCCACGACATCGGCAACGATGGTTGCCCAGTCGGAATGGCCGAACGGGGTGTAGTTGACGAAAATGTCTTCGGCGGGGATCCCCTGCGCCTGGAGATAGCTTTCCAGGATGTTGTTGGTTGTCCGCGGGTAGACATAGTCGGTGCCGAGCAGCGCGAATTTCTCAACGCCCAGTTCCTCAAGGAAATAGTCCGTGGCCGGGATCGCCTGCTGGTTGGGCGCGGCACCGGTGTAAAACACGTTCTTTGAGCTTTCTTCGCCCTCATACTGCACGGGATAGAACAGAAGGCCGTTTAATTCTTCGATCACCGGCAGCACCGACTTCCGGCTGACGCTGGTCCAGTTGCCGAAGATCACGTCGACTTCGTGCACGGTCAGAAGCTCCCGCGCTTTCTCGGCGAAAAGCGGCCAGTCCGAGGCGGGATCGACGACGACCGTCTCGATCTCACAGCCGAGCACGCCGCCCGCTTCGTTCTGCAGATCCACGAGCATCAACATCGTGTCCTTCAGCGTCGTCTCCGAAATCGCCATCGTGCCCGACAGTGAATGGAGAACGCCAACCTTGACCGGATCGTCGCAGGCCAAGGCTGGCCCTGCGATCATTAGGGCAGCGGCCGAGACCGCGGTACGCGCATACTTGGTTTTCATCTGGATGGAACCCCCTGTCCAGGCAAGGCCGGCCCGCGCCTTTTGCGTGGCGCTGCAGCAATTCTTGCTGGCCGGCATAGCATCTACGTTTTGGCCGCCCTGCGGATCGCCTGACATGTGCGAACCGCGGTGGCAATCTACACCCCTTGTGGGGCAGCTCGCACTATGAAAGCCGCAGACGGGTATGCCAGGGTTTCTCTGGGCTTCGCGGAACTTGACCAGCACACAGAATGTGTTTTGAGCAAACGCGCCAAACTTGCCCAAAAATTGATCGGTTTGAAAACACGGCCCCGCGTCTAAAGCCCTGGCAGCGCGCGTTCCAGCACCCGAATGGCAGAGTATAGGTCGTCGCGGTCGCCATAGACGCCCTCGATAAATCGCTGTCCGCCCGCGGCGTCATAGCCCCGCCGACCGTGCAACGCCCGGCGGTTGTCAAAGGCGAAAAGATCGCCGGGGCGGTAGGTGATCACCATTTGGTAGCGCGGGTCCTCGGTGCGCAACGCAAAGGCCCGATAGGCTTGGTAAGCGCGGTCTTGGGTCGCGAGATCCGCGACCAGTGGCGCGCGCAGCCATGTGTTGTAGCGGATGCCGACAATCTCGCCCGACCGGTCAAGCTCAACCACCGGTCCGGCGGCACGGTAGCTCGTGTCGCGCGCGCGGTTGTTGTAGGGCCAAGCGATGTCGGTCAATGCGGCGAAGGTTTCGGGATCCTCCCGCCGGATATCCGCCGCGATCCGGTAGGCATCGGTGTAGATCCCGGCGCCGCCCGTGGTGCTGTTTGCGCGGCAGAACAGAATCTGCAGCCCGTGCGGGCATTCGCGTGTCGGCATGATCACCGGCCAGGCCGCATCTTTGCTGACGAAA
>CALCPC010000054.1 GCA_937900975.1 uncultured Paracoccaceae bacterium | reverse complement strand
ATGAGGCGATTTTGCTGGCCGATCGGGTGGTTATGATGACCACCGGCCCGCAGGCGACCATCGGCAAGATCACCGAGGTCGGGCTGCCCCGCCCCCGCACGCGCAAGGCGTTGCTGGAGCATCCCGACTACTACCTCTACCGCGAGCAGGTGCTCAGCTTTCTTGAGGAGTATGAGCACGGCGCAAAAGGCAAGTCCGAGACGGCGAACGAAGCGCCGGCCGGTGATGCCGAGCAGGAGGCCGCCTGATGCTGGATCAGCAGGGAGGGCCGAGCCGCACCTTTGTCGAGGTGGCCGAAGTCTGGGTGCCGAACGGCGAGGACCGGCTGGTTTGGGAGGGCGGCGATTACGGCGATCTTCACGATTTCCGGGCGGTGTCGGGCCAAGAAAGCTTCGCCAAAGGTGAGGGGCTGCCCGGTAAGGCCTGGGCCGAGGGGCGACCCGTCGTTCTGAAAGGGTTCGAGGGGTCATATTTCAAGCGGACCGAAGCCGCCCATGCCGCTGGCCTGACTGCCGCTGTCGCCGTACCCGTTTTTGCGGGTGACGCGCTGAAGGCCGTGCTGGTCACGCTCTGCGCCGATGACGAGGATCGCATCGGCGCGATTGAGATTTGGGCCGAAAGCGCCGGCGTTCTGAAGCTGGATGATGGGTATTTCGGTGCGGCGCGGCATTTCGAATGGGTCTCGCGCCACTCCCAATTCCCAAAGGGCCAGGGCCTGCCGGGCCGGGGTTGGGGCGGCGGCTCGGGCTACAAATTTATCAGGGCAGAAAGTGCCGGTCAGGCCGGTTTGACCGCGGGGCTTGGCCTGCCGATCCCGGTGCCCGGCGGCGGGCGGTATGTCGTCACGATGCTGTCGGCCCGCGGCACACCCATCGCACGCCGGTTTGAGATTTGGGCCGTGACGGAAGGCAAGGCCCGCTTGATCGACGGTCTTTGCGCTGCCGAAGAAACGCTGGATCTTGGCCGCGAAAGCCAGCGGGCAGAGGCCACCGACGATCCCGTCGGCCAGGTTCTGGCCACCGGCCGCCCGATTGCCGCCCGCCAAGAAACCGGGCTGCCCGCGGGGTATCGGTCGGTCGTCGCGCTGCCGATCCATGTGGGCGACACGCTTGCCCATGTTGTTGCTTGGTACGGATAAGGGGGGGCGAGGATGAAGAAACTCGTCATCATCGGGGCCGGTATGGCCGCGGGGCGGCTTATCGACCGGATCGCAGACGATTGGTCGATCACGCTGTTCAACGCCGAGCCCCGCGGCAGCTATAACCGCATCCTTTTGTCGCCGGTGTTGGCCGGCGAGAAGGCCTTCGACGACATCGTCACCCATGACGCCGATTTTTACGCGGAAAAGGCGATCACTTGCCGGTTTGGGGAGCGTGTGACCGAGATCGACGCCGCGGCCAAAACCGTGCGCGGCGAGGATGGGGTGCGGGTCTATTATGACAAGCTGGTGATCGCCACAGGCTCAACCCCGTTTATGATCCCGATCCCGGGTCATGCGCTGGACGGCGTGATCGCCTATCGCGACCGCGACGACACAGAGCGGATGATGGCGCTCCGGCCTGGGCAAAAGGCGGTGGTCATCGGCGGCGGTCTTCTGGGGCTAGAGGCCGCGGCGGGCATGCAGGCCCGCGGCATCGACGTGACGGTCGTGCATCTGATGGACCATTTGATGGAGCGTCAGCTCGACCCGGCTGCGGGCGACCTTCTTCATCGGGCGCTGACATCGCGTGGGATCACCGTGCTGTGTGCGGCAAGCTCGAAAGAGATTTTGGGCGAAAACGGACGGGTCCGTGCGCTGCGCCTGGCCAATGGGCAAGAGCTGCCCTGCGACCTGCTGGTCATGGCCGTCGGCATCAGGCCCAATGTTGCGCTGGCCGAGGATGCGGGGCTTGAGATCGACCGGGGCATCGTCGTCGACGACGCCATGGTCACATCCAACCCCGATATTCTGGCGCTGGGGGAATGTGTTGCGCATCGCGGTCAGCTTTTCGGCCTTGTCGCGCCGCTTTACGACCAGGCGGCGGTCGCGGCCGAGACGCTGGCCGGACGCGGCGCGGCGTTTGAGCCGCAGGAAACCGCGACAAAGCTGAAGGTCACCGGGTGCGATTTGTTCAGCGCCGGCGATTTCGCCGCCGGTCCAGGCCGGGAGGAGGTCGTCTACCGCGACCCTGCGCGCGGCATCTATAAGCGCCTCGTGCTGGAGGGCGACCGGCTGGTCGGCGCTGTCTTTTATGGCGACACCGCGGACGGCGCTTGGTTCCACGCGCTGATCAAAGACGGCACGAACGTGGCCGCGATGCGCGATGCGCTGATGTTTGGTCCAGGCTTCCAAGGGGGGGACGCCTTGGACCCTATGGGGGCCGTTGCAGCCTTACCGGCTGACGCAGATCTCTGCGGCTGCAGCGGCCCCACTTTCAGCCGGGCTTTGGCGGCGTAATGGACGGCGCCGGCCCACCCGCCATCCGCTCAACCTGCCCCTATTGCGGGGTGGGCTGCGGCGTGAAACTTCGCCCGACACCGGGCGGCCTGACCGTCGAGGGCGACCCCGACCATCCCGCAAACCACGGCAGGCTTTGCTCCAAAGGGCTCGCTTTGGGGGAGACCGTGGGGCGCGAGGGGCGTCTTCTTACGCCGCTGATCGGGGGAAAGCGGGCACAGTGGGACGAAGCGCTCGCCCTCGTCGCCGGGCAGTTCTCGCAAACGATCGCGGAACACGGGCCGGATAGCGTGGCGTTTTACGTCTCGGGCCAGCTTTTGACCGAGGATTATTACGTCGCGAACAAGCTGATGAAAGGGTTCATCGGTTCGGCCAATATCGACACAAACTCCCGTCTCTGCATGGCCTCGACCGTCGCGGGGCACAAACGCGCTTTTGGCACGGACACGGTTCCGGGCACGTATGAGGATCTGGAAAACGCCGATCTGGTGGTGCTTGTCGGCTCGAACCTTGCGTGGTGCCATCCGGTTCTCTACCAGCGCTTGCTGGCCGCGCGGGCACAGCGTGGGACGAAAATCGTCGTCATCGATCCACGGCGCACGGCAAGCTGCGACAGCGCCGACCTTCATCTAAAGCTTGCCCCTGGCAGCGATGTTGCGGTGTTCAACGGCCTTTTGCGGTTTTTGTGGGAGGGGGGCGCGCTCGACACCGCTTTTATCCGCGCCCATACGGAGGGGTTGGAGGCCGCGCTCGACAGCGCTTCGTCGGACACGCCCGGCGCCACGGGTCTCGACCCCGCAGAGCTCGCCGCGTTCTATCGGCTTTTTGCCGGTACTGAGCGGACGGTCACGGTCTTTAGCCAAGGCGTCAATCAATCGATCAGCGGCACCGACAAGGTCA
Source organism: uncultured Paracoccaceae bacterium (assembly GCA_937900975.1). Classification (GTDB taxonomy): domain Bacteria; phylum Pseudomonadota; class Alphaproteobacteria; order Rhodobacterales; family Rhodobacteraceae; genus Algicella. The sequence continues at coordinate 3,195 of CALCPC010000054.1, read as the reverse complement.
ACGCCATCCTAAATTGCCACCTTGCGACCGGCCGCATCGGGCGGCCCGGCATGGGGCCCTTTAGCGTCACGGGCCAGCCGAACGCCATGGGCGGGCGTGAGACGGGCGGGCTGGCCAACATGCTGGCCGCGCATCTGGATCTGGAAAACGCGGACCACCGCGCCGCGGTTGGCGGCTTTTGGGGCGCCCCGGCGATTGCTTCGAAGCCCGGGCTGAAGGCGGTCGACCTTTTCCGCGCCGTGCAAAGCGGGCGCGTCAAGGCGCTTTGGATCGCCTGCACCAACCCCGTCGTCTCCATGCCCGAGGCAGACAGCGTCGCCGCGGCGCTGCGCGTCTGCCCCCTAACGGTGGTCAGCGATGTCAGCGCAGAAACAGACACAGCGCGGCTTGCGGACGTGGTTTTGCCGGCCACAGGCTGGGCCGAAAAGGATGGCACGGTCACAAACTCAGACCGCACACTCAGCCGGCAGCGCGCCGCAATGCAGCCGCCGGGCGCAGCGCGCCACGACTGGGCGATCTTTGCCGAGGTTGGTCGGCGGATGGGCTGGCGCACTGCCTTCGATTATCAATCGGCGGCGGAGGTTTTTCGAGAGCATGCGGCGCTGTCTGGCATTGCCGCGGGCCTGGGGCGGGATTTCGATATCTCCGCGCTCGCCGAAATCACCGATGCGGAATACGACGCTTTGACGCCCGTGCGGTGGCCTTTGTCGGCCACGCGCACAGGCGGGCGCTTTTTCGGCGATGGGCGGTTTTTCACGCCGACAGGGCGTGCGCGGTTGGTTGCCGTGCGTCAGACACCCTTGGCCGCAGAGCCCAGCCCGCGCTATCCGTTCCGCCTGAACACCGGGCGCGTCCGCGATCAGTGGCATACCATGACCCGAAGCGGCAAAGCCGCCCGCCTTTCCCGCCATTTGGGAGAGCCGTTTTTGCAGATCCACCCCCAGGATGCCGCGCGGCTTGGGCTTTTGCCGGCCGATCTAGCCCTGGTGACCAGCCCCACCGGGCGCGCCATCCTTAGGGTTCTGGTGTCGGGCGATGTGGCAGAGGGCCACCCTTTTGCGCCGATCCATTGGACGGGTGAGACAGCGCCGGCCGCGCGCATTGGCCCGCTTGTCGCCGCAGCCGTCGATCCGATGTCTGGCCAGCCGGAATGCAAGGCCGGCGTCGTGGCCATCGCCAAGTACGACGCCGGTTGGCACGGCTTTGCGGTCGCCACCGGCGCGTTTACCCCCCAAACCCCCTATTGGGCGCGGACGCGGGCAGACGCGGGCTGGCGCGCCGAGCTTGCGGGGACGGCCACGCCTGAGGATTGGGTCGACTATGCCCAAACCCTGTTCGGCATCGGGGGAGAGCCCGCGATCCTGACCGACCCCGCGCGCGGCACGACACGCTTGGCCTTTCACCTTGAAGGCAGGCTTCGGGCCGCCCTTTTCGTCGCGCCGGGCCCGGTCGAGGTCGCCCGCGATTTCGTCGCCGCGGCGCTCGACCAACCGGCGGGGGATCTTCTGGCCGCGCGCCCCGGCGCCGGGCGGGCCGACCCGGGTCCGATTGTCTGTGCCTGCATGGGTGTGGGGCGGAACGCAATTCTGGCCGCCGCGGCCGAGGGCCGCGATCTCGCGGCGGGCTGCGCGGCCACGGGTGCGGGCACAAACTGTGGCTCCTGCCGGCCGGAAATCACCGATCTGATCGCGCGCACGACCGTCCCGCGCGCCGCTGAATAAGGCAGGGGGCGCCACCGATGCAGGCCTTTCCGATGTTCATCTCCACCACCGGTCGGCGCGTCGTAATCGCCGGCGGTGGAGAGCAGGCGGCGCAGAAGGCCCGGCTTTTGCTGAAAACGGATGCTAAGATCGACCTCGTTGCGCCCAGCCTCGATGCGGAGCTTCAGGGCATCGTCGCCGCGGGTCGGGCCCGCCACGATTGCGGCCCTGTAAGCGTCCAGACTTTTCGGGGTGCCGCGCTTTGTTTCGTGGCAACGGGCTGTCCCGGCGCCGACACGGCGCTTGCGGCGCTGGCCAAGGAGGCCGGCGCCCTTCTCAATGTGGTCGACCGGCCCGATCTCTGCGACGCCATCACGCCCGCGATTGTGGACCGCGATCCCGTCGTCGTGGCCATCGGTACGGAAGGGACGGCGCCGGTGCTTGGCCGGGGGCTGAAGACCGAGATCGAGACATTGCTGCCGCCCCGGATCGGCGGGCTCGCGGCCCTTGCGGGAAGGCTGCGCGGTGCGGTGGCGGCCCAGATGCCAAAGACCGCGCGCCGCGCGTTTTGGGCCTGGGTTTTCAAGGGCGCGCCCGCCGCACTCTACCGGCGCGGAGAGGAGGCCGAAGCCGCCCGCAGCATCAAGGCCGCGATCGCGGCGGGCCAGGCGCCGCAGGGGCCGGACGTGGGGCACATCGCGCTGGTCGGCGCGGGCCCCGGCGCGCGCGATCTGTTGACGCTGCGCGCGGTCGAACGGCTGCAGGAGGCCGACATCGTCTTCTACGACCGGCTGGTGGATCCACAGGTGTTGGAGCTTGCGCGTCGGGACGCCGAGCGCGTCTTCGTGGGCAAGGCGGTCGGGGCAACGGATTGGCCGCAGGAGCGGATCACAGCGCTGATCGTGGCCGAGGCGCGCAAGGGCCGGCGCGTTGTGCGCCTGAAATCCGGCGACCCCGCGATCTTCGCGCGCGCCACCGAGGAGGCGTCCGCCGCCCGGGCCGCCGGTATCGAAGTTGAGATCGTGCCGGGTGTGACGGCGGCAAGCGCGGCAGCGGCCACGCTCGGTCAAAGCCTGACGGCGCGGGGCGACAGCGACACGGTGATCTTGGCCACCGGCACGTGCCGGCCCGGTGATGCTCTGCCCGACTGGGCCCATCACCTGCGCCCCGGCACGACGCTTGCGCTTTACATGGGCGTGCGTATGGCAGGCCATATCTCAGCCACGCTCCGCGCCCGCGGTGCGCCGCCCGAGACGCCCGTCGATGTCGCGGCCCACGTCTCCACCCCGCGGGAACAAAGGATCCGAACGCCACTCGCCAAACTCAGCAAGAGTTTGGCAGAGCATGGGATCGATGGCGCCGCGATGATCCTGATTACCCTACCGAAAAACGGCACCGCTGCGCGCGCCTGGCACGCACAGACCGCAGAGGACAAAACATCGGCCCTGAGCGCCTGACCCGGCAACGACCCTGTGCGCCTGGTCCGGCGCCACCC
>CALCPC010000053.1 GCA_937900975.1 uncultured Paracoccaceae bacterium | reverse complement strand
CGCCAGCGCCGCAGGCCTCTGCCGTCGGGCAGGGCGGCAGTGCCGGCATGCCGTCGGGCGGGGCCGCGGGCATGCCCCAGCGGCCCGCCGCGCCCAGCCGGGTTGACACCAGCGCCCCGGCCCGCGACACCCGCCGCTTTGCCGAGCGCCCCCTGCCGCCTCAAAAGGAGACGACCGCCATGCCCGACCATTCGCAACCGCCGCCCCGCCCCGGCCCGGCCACGCTGCGGCCGCAGCCCGGCGGGGTGAGCGCCGCGTATTTCGCGCTTGTCGCCCAAGCGCTTGAGCAGGCGCGCCAGGTCGCGATGGCTGAGTTGCAGCAGGGCCAGCCGGGGGCCGCCGCCTTCCCGGGGCCCGATCTGGGGCCTGATTTGGGGCCCGATCTGAGATCTGGGGTCGCGCTGACCGAGACCTCCGACCCCGCGGCCTATCTGTCCGCGGGCCCCCTGCCGCAGACAGCGCCCGAGCCGCCAAGTTGGGACGGATCCTGGGCGCCGCCTTCCGGGCCGCCGCCTGTGTCCGGTTTGCAGGCGATGAACGGCCACGCGCCGCCATTCGAGGCGGATCCGCCCGCGCTGGCGCCGGACCCGTTGCCAAACGGCGCGCCCGCGCCGGTGCCGGACCCAAGCCCGGGGCTTGCGCTCGGCGCGGCTGAGTTGCAGCGGCGGCTCCTCGACGTGGTGGGGGAGCGCACCGGGTATGGGCCCGAGATGTTGCCCTTGGACCGCCCGTTGGAGGCGGATTTGGGCATCGATTCCATCAAGCGCGTCGACATTCTGGCGGGGCTCCTGGAGGCCCTGCCGCGGGAGTATGGCGCGGCGCTCAGCGATGACGAACGCGCCGGGCTGAGCACGCGGCGCACGTTAAGCGAGATGCTGGCGATCCTGATGGAGGTCGAAGCGCGGCTCAGCGGCGCGGCCGATCCCCCCGACAAACGCGGACCGGACAAACGCGCACCGGACACACGTGCACCGGGGGGCCCTCCGGTAAATTTTAAGCCGGCCGGGGCAGAGATCCGGGCTGGGACGCCCCCGTCCCACCCGCTGCCCCGGCCTTTGGCGACACCCCAGCGCCCGGAAACCGCGCCGCCGGACCCGCAGCCGGTGCCGCAAGACCACCGCTCCCGGAGGGAGCCACAAGTGCACCGCTCCCAGAGGGAGCTACAAGACCACTACTCCCAGAGGGAGCTACAAGACCACCGCTCCCAAAGGGAGCTACAAGACCACCCCGCCCAGAGGGGGCTGCAAGAACGCAAGCCCCAACAGGGGCTCGGGCCGCAAAGCCCTGTATCTGCGCGCCAAACCGAAAATCCGCCGGCGACGTCGCCGGCCCCAACTCCTCTGCCCCGCTTCGCCGATGTCCTGATCCCGACCCCGTTGCCAAGGCCGGGCGCGCCAAACCAGAACGGTCTGCCAGGGAGAACGGCAGGGGCCCCCGCCGCGGAAGCGGCAAAAGGGGCCCCCGCCGCGGAGGCGGCAAA
>CALCPC010000052.1 GCA_937900975.1 uncultured Paracoccaceae bacterium | reverse complement strand
GAACCCGATTACGCAGGCCGGACGCTCTCGCAGCATCGCGACCAGGGCCGACAGCGTTCCAAGCATCAGGAAAAGCGGCACCAAAAGCCGCGCCGCCAGCCCGCCCCGCGCGGGGGAGGCCGCGGGGACCACGCGCCGGGCGACGGCGGCGGGAAACCCGCCGGCATGGCGGGCGCCGCGGGCATCGGTGGACAGACGGACGCGCCAGCCCCGCGCCAACATCACCTCGGCCACCGCCTGGGCCGGAAACATGTGTCCGCCGGTGCCGCCAGCGGCGATGATCAAAAGCGGTGCCTCCCGGCCCATGGCACCGCCCCTAGAGCCCGAACGCATCGGCCAGCCCGTCCTGAGGCCGCACCCGCGTCAGCGCAAACAACATGCCAAGCAAGATCCCCGCGGCCAAAAGCGACGAACCGCCATAGCTGACAAAAGGCAGCGTCATCCCCTTGGCCGGCAACAGCCGGACCGCGACGCCAAGATTGATCAGCGCCTGCATCCCGAAAAGAACGGCAAGACCGGTGCCGGCCAGCCGAATGAACAAGTCCCGTTCCCGCACCAGGCGCATCAAGGCGCGCAGGACGAGCGTGGCGAAGAGAAACAAGATCAGCAGGCACAGGATCAGCCCGAACTCCTCCGCCGCGACTGCGATGATGAAATCGGTATGCGCGTCCGGCAGCGACCATTTCACCGTGCCTTCGCCGATCCCGACGCCAAGAAACCCGCCCTCCCGGATCGCATTGGTGGCAAAGCCGATTTGCGTCGAGGGGTCGATGTCGGGCGAAAGATACCCGTCGATCCGGCGCGCCACATGCTCGGAGGTTTGGTAGGCCAAAACCCCGGCCCCCGCGACCAGAATGGCCAGCACGATCAAAAGCGTCATCGACGCGCCGGCGACGAAATACATCAGCCCCCAACTGCCAAGGATCAGGCTGGCCTGGCCATAATCGGGCTGCAGCGCCAGCATGCCGATCAAGGCCAGCGCCACGATAAAGCTGATCGCCCGCCCCGGCGGTCCGCCGGGTTCGGCGCTGGCGGCCATCATCCAGGCCGCAAAAATGACAAAACCCGGCTTAACAAACTCAGAGGGTTGCAGGGACGCAAAGCCAAGCGAGTACCACCGCACGGCCCCTTTGCCGAAATCCGTTCCGAAAACCGGCAGCAAGGCAACGGCCAGAAAGGCCGCAAGAAACCCCAGAACGCCAAGCCGCCGTACCTGGCGCGGCGACAGCATGGAGACCAGCACCATGGTGGCAAGCGCGAGGCTGCCAAAGAAGATCTGGCGATAGACATAGTGGAACGGGTCCAGCCCGTTGTTCGTGGCCAAGGGCGGTGAGGCCGCGAGCGCCAGCAACAGCCCGCAGCCGAAAAGCCCGATCACCGCCAAAAGGCCCCAACTGTCGATTGTGCGCCACCAGCGGGGCAAGACAGGCTCTGCCGTGCCCGCCGTTTGCCCGCCGCCAAAGACCATTTCGGTCATGCGTCCGGTCCTGCTTTGCCTCGTTCACGACCCTTTTTGCGGGCCTTGGCAGAAGCTTACTGCAAACTGTCAACTTTCGCCAGCACTGCCGTCACCGCCGGATGAGGAGGGCGCGCATCCGCCCTTGCGCGGGCTGGCGCGCTGCGCGCGGCTGCGCAGGCCCAAAAGGCAGCCCAAACCAGGGCGCTACCGACTGGCGCCGACGACGCCCGCGGCCTCGACCGCGGCCAGAAACGCAGCACCCCGCGCCTCAAAGCTCGCAAATTGGTCAAAGCTCGCGCAGGCCGGCGCCAAAAGCACCGTGTCGCCGGGCTCCGCCTCGGCGGCGGCGGCGGCAACGGCCGCGTCGAGCGTGCCGAGGATCGCGTGCGGGGTCGCGCCCAGCGTCTCGGCAAACGCCGCCGCCGCCTCGCCGATCAGATAGGCTTTGGCAACGCGCCCGAAATGGGGCGCAAGCGGCGCAATTCCGCCGGCCTTGGGCTGGCCGCCCACGATCCACCGGATCCGGTCGAAGGCAAGCAGGGCCTTTTCCGCCGCATCCGCATTGGTCGCCTTGCTATCGTTGACAAAGGTCACACCGTCCTTGGTGCCCACGACCTGGCAGCGATGCGGCAGGCCGGGAAAGCTGGAGAACGCCGCCTCGATGCGCCGCGGCGCCAGCCCAAGGCTGCGCAAAACGGCATAGGCGGCGGCGGCGTTCTGATGGTTGTGCGCCCCCGGCAGCGACGCGATCCCGCGCAAATCGAAGGCGGCGACCTGCCGACCGCGGCGCCATTCTGCCAGAAATCCCCGGCGCGCCGATATCGCCCAACCCTCGGTCAGCTTGGCCGCGGTCGAGACCCGGATGACCGGATCGCCGCCGGCCGCCTCTTCGCGCATTTGTTGGGCCAAAAACCGGCCCTCAGGCTCATCGACGCCGATGACCGCCCGCTCCGGCCCGCCCTCGGCAAAAAGCCGGCGCTTGGCGGCGAAATACCCCCCCATGCCGCCATGCCGGTCCAGATGATCGGGCGAGAGGTTCAGGAAAACGGCCAGATCGGGGGACAGCGCGCGCGCAAGCTCGGTCTGAAAGGATGACAATTCGAGAACCACCACCTCCCCCTCCGAACCGGGCTGAAGGTCGAGAACGCCGCGCCCGATATTGCCGCCCATCTGCGCGGGCAGGCCAACGGCCGTCAGGCTGTGATAAAGCAGCGCGGTGGTGGTTGATTTGCCGTTTGATCCGGTGATGCAGACCACGCGGGGCGGCGTTTCCATCCGCTCCCACGCCGGACCGGCGAAGGAGCGAAAGAAAAGCCCCACATCGTTGTCGAGAACCACGCCGGCTGCGACGGCGCGCGCCACGACGGGGTGCGGGCTGGGATAAAGATGGGGGATCCCGGGCGAGACGATCAGCGCCGCGACCCCGTCCCAATCGCTGTCGCGGCGGAAGCCGACGACGGTGAACCCGGCCTCCGCAGCCACGGCCGCCGCCGCCTCGTTATCGTCGCAGCAAATCACCTCTGCCCCGCCGGCGCGCAGCGCACGCGCCGTTGCAAGGCCAGACCGGCCAAGGCCAAGGGCGCCGACGCGGTGCCCCGAATATCCTCGTACAGGGATCATGGGCTTGTGCTGGC
>CALCPC010000051.1 GCA_937900975.1 uncultured Paracoccaceae bacterium | reverse complement strand
AAATCGACGATCTTGCCCAGATCTTTGGCAAAGCGCGCTGGTTCCTCCTCCGTCAGAGCGGGCCGTGGTCGGCGAAAAAACCGAGCGGTGACAGGGCGCAGCTCACTCGGCCCATACACCGCCAGCCCCCTGGCCCGTAAGAGCGCGCGATTGCGGGCAAAGCAAAGCTGCAGATAGGTCGACCCCGTCTTGTGGATCCCGCCATGGAGCCGAAGCTCCCTCGTCGCGTTTTGCTGCGCCATGGCGGGAGATGTACGCGATAAGACAGGGCATGTCAGGCGTCCCTTGCCACCAGCGTGGGAGCGCGTAGGCATTTGCCATGGGGTATGTGATTTCTTTCGCGCAGCAAAAGGGCGGCGCCGGTAAAACGACCGCGCTTTTGCATCTGGCCGAGGCGTGGCGGCTGTCCGGAAAGTCCGTTGGGCTCTTGGATCTTGCCCCGCAGCGGACGCTGATGAGTTGGGCGGAAGCGGGCGGCGCGCCAGGGCTTTCCGTGATGGAAAGCGCCGGCTGGCGCAGCGGCACCGACGGTCGCGCCGCCGCGAAGACCTATGACATCGTGCTGGTCGATTGCCCGGGCAACGCGTCTTCCCTGCTTGAGGCGGCGTTGCGGGAAAGCGATCTGGTCCTCGTCCCCTGCCAGCCAACGGGGCCCGATGTTTGGGCGACAACGGCTGTGCTTAAAATGGCGGCCGCGGCGCGCACGCCCGCGCGGGTGTTGCTGAACCGCGTGCCAGCACGGGGGGGCAGCACGGCTGAGGCGGTCATCAAGCTAAAGCAAGCTGGGGCCACGATCCTGACGTCGCGGCTGGGCAATCGGGTGGCCTTTTCCGCCGGGCTTTTGGACGGGCGCACCGCCTTCGGCATCGCCCGCGCCTCGGTCGCGACCCGAGAGGTGGAGGCCGCGCGGGTGGAGATCGACCACGTTCTGGCCGCGCTTTGACAGGGCGCGCTGATGGTCCAGCCGCACCGCACGGCACCATCGCGCCAGGCCCCCCGGATCTCCCCAAAACCCCAACGCCGGCCCTGCCGAGAGCGCAAGGGTTCGCTACCGCATCGCACAGCACAAAGCGGAGCACAGCACGCGGGCCTTCGTTCCCGCTCGAATCCCGGCGCAGGTCCGGCCGGAACGGCGGCCTCTTTCCCGCCGCGCGCCGGAGCGGACCACCGTACCCGGGTCCTAGTTCCCGCTCGAAACCCGGGGCGGGTCAGGCCGGAACGGCGGCGGCCTCTTTTCGCAGCACGCCGGATTTGAAGAATATGTAGTAAAAAACCGGGGCCGCGACCAAAGTCAGGATCGAGGCGAAGGCAAGCCCGCCCATGATCGTCACGGCCATCGAGACAAAGAACGCGTCCGACAACAGCGGGATCATGCCCAGGATCGTGGTCGCCGCGGCCAGAATGACCGGCCGCACACGGCTGACCGATGCGCCGACCACAGCGTCCTCCAACCCGTGCCCCTCGCGGCGGTAGATGTCGATCTCCTCAACCAGAACAATGCCGTTTTTGATCAGCATGCCCGACAGGCTGAGCAGCCCCAAAAGTGCCGTGAAGGTAAAAGGAAGCCCCGTGCCGAGCAGGCCAAGCGTCACGCCGTTCACCGACATCGGCACCAAAAGCCAGATGATGATCGGCTGGCGCACGGCGGTGAACAATAGGACCGAGATCAGCACCATGACCAACAGGCTGACCGGAAGTTGCTTGCCCAGGCTTTCATTGGCGTTGTTGGAGTTCTCGAACTCACCC
>CALCPC010000050.1 GCA_937900975.1 uncultured Paracoccaceae bacterium | reverse complement strand
ATACGAGGGCGCGGTAGGGAGCCAGGACACAAATCTGCGCCTGGCCTTGGAATTCCGCCGCACCATCGATGAGTATGTCAACCCGCTCGGCAGTGTGGAGGGGGACTGGTTCAGCATCCTGGGCAACACAGCGATGCGCGCGGTGTTCGAGACGGCCTACGGTCTGCCATCGGAATTCGCGCTGATCGACGTCGACAAACAGGTGGAGGAACTCGCCCGCCGGACCGAGAGCTTTTTCGGCCGCGGCGAAGTTGCGGTTTTTGAAGACCCCGAAATTATGGAGCGGATGATAAACCGATTTCTGGCCCAGGCCGAGGTTGCAAACGGCCCCACGGCCGGAACCCCGGGCTTTGCTGCGCTGTCGCTCCTCCAGTCCAGCACCCTCACCTCAAGCGCGGGCCAGATAAACCTGATCCTATCGAACGCCTAGAGCATCTTCCGTTCAAAGCAGGTCAGTCATCATCAGAAAACGCGTTCACGGGTAACGGCCCGCCATGCGACCACGCTGCGTCTTGGGACTGCGTGAACACAGCTGGTTTTGCCGCCCTGGCCGGTCCGGACAAGGGCGCCGTCCGGCGCTCCCACCGGCATGCCGATGACGGGCTCTGCGGGCAGCAAGGGGGGGACCCGATCGCATTCGGACACGCTGGAGCAAAGCCGGAAGGCCACGCGCCGGACCCGAAGGCATGGATGGACCCCCTCTGCACACCGGCAAACGGGCGCTGGCGGTCGGCGATGGCCCAAACGCCCTGCCGTTACAAGACCGACGGCAAATAAAGGCAGAGAACCGGCAGGTGGATAAGCAACGCCACCCGGACGATCTCGATCGCGAAAAACGGTGCTACGCCGCGGAAAATGACACCGAGGCCCGTGTTGGGTGAGAAGGACTTGATGACAAAGACGTTCAGGCCCACCGGCGGTGTGATCAGCCCCAGTTCAACCACGATCAGCGCCAGGATCCCGAACCAGATGCGCAACGCATCCGGTGTCATCCCGAAGGCCGCGTCCTCGGCGCTGACCCAGTCGCCGCCGTTCAATTGGATCAGCACCGGCCAGAAAAACGGCACGACCACCAAGCTCATCGAAAGGCTTTCCATAAAGCACCCCAGCACGATCAGGATGACCAGCATGGCGATCAGGATCAGATAGGGCTCCATCGTCGACGCGGCCGCCCAATCGCTGAGCGTGGCGGGCAGACCCGTGCGCGCAAAGAAGCCTTTCAGAATATCGGCCGAGAACAGGATAAAATAGATCATCGACGCCGTTTTTGCGGTGTCGAGCAGGGCCGCCTTCAGCCGCGCCAGCGTCAGACCGTCATCGGAGACCAGACGCAGAAGGCCGCCGTAGGCCAGGATCAGAAAGACACCGACGCCGGCCGCGGGCGTCGGTGTGAAAAGACCCATGCCAAGCCCCAGGATGATCGACCCAAAGATCAGCACCACCGGGATCAGGCGCCACAGGGCGCTGCGGGTCTCTTCCGCGCTGATGGGGCTTGGGTCTGGCGCAAGCGCGGGGTTGCGGGCAATCCGCACCTGAACGACGATCAGAAAGCCCAAAACCGCCAGAAGCCCGGGGATGATCGCGGCCTGAAACATCTCGATAATCGGCGCCTCGACGACGATTGCATAGATTACCAGCGCGACCGAGGGCGGGATCAGAATGCCAAGGGTGCCGCCGGCGGCCAGCACGCCGGTCGACAGGCTTTCGTGGTAGTTCAGCCGCCTCAGCTCTGGCAACGCCACACGGCTCATGGTGGAGGCCGTCGCGATGGAGGACCCGCTGACGGCCCCAAACCCGGCGCAGGCCAAAACGGTCGCCATCGCCACGCCGCCCCGGATCTTGCGTGTCAGAACGCTCAGCCCCTGAAAAAGATCGCGGCTAAGCCCGGTTTCGGCGGCCAGAAAGCCCATGAGGACAAAGAGCGGGACGACCGACAGATCGTAGTTCGCGACAGAG
>CALCPC010000049.1 GCA_937900975.1 uncultured Paracoccaceae bacterium | reverse complement strand
TCTTGAACGCGTTTTCTGATGATGACTGACCTGCTTTGAACGGAAAATGCTCTAGACAGCGGCCGCCACCAACACCGGCGCGACAACGGCGTTCGTGTCAAAGCATGACCCAAGCGGTCGCCAGCAGCGTGCCGCAGGTCAAGACAAGCGCTGCGATCAGAAGGTATCCGTCGCTGCTGACCAGCGCGACGCCCAACAGAATAACGACCAGCGATGCGGGCACGACGCCGCCCGGAATGACCACCAAAGGCAGCATGGACAGCGCCAATATGATCGCGGCAAGCGAGGCTATGCGGGTCACCGGCGGCTCGAAGACCTGTTTCAGCCGCGGCTTTGTGATCGTGGACAGCGCCCGCACCGTGGGTTTCAGCCGGTCCACCGCCTGCCCCAAACGGCTGCTGTCGATGCTGATCCTGCGCAGGCGATCCGGCAGCCAGATCTGTGTCTCTCCCCACACCATCTGGCTTGCGATCAAGATGGTCAGCACGGCGATCAGGGCCGAGGCACCGGGGATGGAGCCGACGGGCGACACCGCGATCAGCCCAAGCGTGATCAGAATGGGTCCGAAAGACCGGTGTCCCAGCGCTGACAAGATCTCGTCGACGCTGGTTTTTTGGTCGTCGGACGCGTTTTCGATGGAGTCCAAAAGCCCAACCAATTTGTCGTCCGACATCGTCCAACCCCGCGTGATGTGTCCGAACTAGAAACCGCCGACGCCGGCATTGGTTCCGGCATGGCGCAAACTTTGTCGCGCGGCGACCGGCGCGGCTCCGGCGGCGTGCTTGTGGCGCGTCTTCGCAAGGGCAGGGAACTTTTTCCCGCGTTGTGCGTCGGGTCTATGTCGGGCGGCCCAACCCGTCCTGCGGACTGGGCCGCCCGGTTCACGTTTGCGGATCGCGGGGGGCCCCATGTACATTTCACTCACCGACCTTGCCCAGTATACGGCGACGTTTTCGGACGGCGCTGCGAAGATAGAGGATCTCTTTCTCGACAGCAGTACCCGCCAGGTGCATGGGCTTTTTGTCGATATCGGCGGTTGGCTGGCCAATGAACATTTGTTTGTGCCCAAGGCCAAGATTGCGGGCGTTTCCCCGGACACCCGCGCGGCCGAGATTTGGGCCACGCCTGAAAATCTGCGCGCGGCCACAGATGCCGACCCCATCCTGATGGATGCCGATGCCGGGGCCGCGCGGGATATCTTGCAACGCGGATTATGGAAAACCGATGGCGCCTATCGTGAGGTGCTCGCCGCTTTAACCAAGCTTGCGGACACGGGCCCCGATCTTATCGCGCTTAACACGCTTATGTCGCGAGAGATCGCGGCAGAGGACGGCACCGCGGGGCGCCTCGTCGATTTTTTGGTGGAGCCTGGCGATCTGGCCCCCGCCTATATTGTCGTCGACACAGGCCTGGCCTTGCCCAAGCGTCAGTTTGTGGTGCCGATCGCGCTGCCGCAGGAGCGTGGATCCGACGAAGACCCCGCCCAGCTTCAAATCACACGGGCACGGATTGAAAGCAGCCCTCCGCTTGAGCGCTTTACGCGGCAGGATCGGCATTGGTTCGATCAAGTCACGGCCTACTATGGCCTATCGCTCCGCTAGAGCAATTTCCGTTCACATTGGATCAGAAATCGCAGTCTCAAGATCAGCATCCAGCTGATCTTGAACGCGTTTTCTGATACACTTTGAGTCACTTTCAACGGAAAATGCTTTAATGCGGACCAACGCAGACGCGCAAAATCAGTAGCACGCTGATCCTGAGGGTTTTTCGCGCCGGTTGGTGCCGTCCGCGGCCAATCGGCGCTAAAACAGCGGTGCGTAGCGCCAGTTGTCGCCGTCGGGCGTCACCTCGTCCAAGTCGTAGTCGGACGCTTGCAGCCGCTTGGCGATGTCCAGCCCATCTTCCGCGGCCTGATCGACGAATTGCCGCCCCAGGGCTTCGTCCCGCGCAATGCCGTGGCCCCGCATCAGATTTAGCCCATGGTTAAACCGCCCGACAGGGTCGCCCGCCTCCGCCGCGCGCCGGTCCCATTCGGCGGAGGCATCGGGGTTATAATCGCCGCCCTGGCCGTTGTTCTCAAGCTGGCTCATCCACGTCATGGCCTTGGTATAGCCCGCCTCCGCACAGTCCCGCGCGAGCCTGCGCGCGAGTGCGTGGTTGTCGTATTTGGTCGCGTTTATGCCAAGCGAGCAGGTGACAGAATCAATCACCCCCATCTCGATCTTGCGCGCCAACATCTCTCGGCCCGTGTCTTGGGGGTTCAGGATCCCAAGATCGTCCTCGATCGTCTCAGGCGGATCGTCGGCAATCCCTGGACTGGCCAGAAGCATCAGCGTGCAGGCAAGGTAAAATATGCGCATCCGAAAACCCTCCTGGTGGCAGCCTACACCGATAGACCGCCCGCCGCGCTACGCCAATGGTCTAAGTGTGCCGGGCCGCTGCGCCGGGTGTTGGCGCGCCCGGGCGCATCGGTCCATGGGGCGAGGCCCGGGGCGTTGGGACATCGCCGCGGCGGGTCGTTAAAATCCGTCGAAACTACCCGCCCTCCGGTAAGAATTCCATAACGGGTGGCCGACACGCTTTGCCTGGCTTTCAAGCAAAGCGTCCCGGACCCGCTCCGCGACGTTGCAATCCTTGTCTCAGGGGACCGCGCCCATGTCGCAAAACTCAATGGTCGATCATGCCTTCAGCCTTGAACCGCGGGAAGTGTTCGATGGTGCGTTCGCGCCGGCGGTTTCGGATGCAGCCGGCGATGCGGATCCAAAAGCGGAAACCAAAGCGCGAGAGCCCGCGGCCGGGCCCGGGGCTGATCCGCAGACGCCCGATGGTGCGGAGCCCGGGGCCGCGCCCGATGCGGCCCCGAAGGATCTTGTGTTCATCGATGTCTCCATCGACGGTGCGGATGCGATTGCGGCGGGCATCGATCAGGCGAAATTCGACGTTCTTTGGCTTGAACCCGGGCAGGACGGGCTTGCGCAAATTGGCCAGGTTTTGGAGGCGACGGGCGATGTCGCCTCGGTTCAGATCATCTCGCACGCGACGGATGGTGCGCTGCGCCTGGGCACGACGGTGATCGAAGGCGATGGGTTTGACGCGCTGAAGCCAGAGTTTGAGGCCTGGGCGGGCCACCTGGCCGAGGATGCGCAGATCCTGTTTTATGGCTGCGATCTGGCGGAAACCGAAACGGGGCAGGCGCTGCTGCACGACATTGCGGCGGCGACCGGCGCCGGTGTCGCGGCCTCCATCGATGCGACGGGCGCGGCAAGTCTTGGCGGCGACTGGGATCTTGAGTTTTCGACCGAGGCGCTGACCGTGACACAGGCGGCGACGGCTGAGGATATGGCGGGGTTTGACGGCGTGCTCGCGGCAGAGCCCACAAGCACGATCAGCGCCATTGACCCGCCATTGCTGGGGGAAAGCTTCACCTTTTCGGTCACTTTCGACAACGCCTCCGCCGTCGATACGGGTTACACGCCCTACATCAACCTGATCCTGCCGACCGCGGGCGCCGACGGCATTTACGACACCGGCACCGAAACGTTCACCGACAGTGCCGATGGCATAACGCTCGACAGCGCGACCTTCTTTGGCCAGGCGGTGGAGACGCAGTCGGCGGTTATTGTCGACGGTGGCGGCGGCACCCTGGTGGTCGAGCACCCGATTACGGGCGAGATCATCGGCGTCGACGCCGATTTAAACCTGAAGGCCGGGGACACGCTTTACACCCTGGCGCTGCCCTTTGGCAGCTTCACCCCCGATCAGCCTGCGGCAACGGTCGATGTGACAGCAACGCTCAGCGGCGACGCCGATTTGACGCAGCCGCTGTCGATTGTCACCAATGCGGGCTTTGCCCTTGGCAACGACGCGCTCGACAACCCGATGACCGACCCGCCGATCCAAAGCGCGACATTTGCGGCGTCCAACACCAATGCAACCTCGGTAACACCCCAGCTTTACAAGGTTGAGACCGACTTCAGCCATCCCGAGGGCGACACGGCGACCGGTCCCAACTTTGTCCGCTCAACCACCATTACAGTCACGGTTGCGCCGGGGCAACCGCTGTCCGGCGCCGATGTGGAGTTCACGCTGCCCGAGCAGTTGGTCTATGTCAGCGCGACCGCGCCGGGTGGCAGCCTGTCGGCGGCGCCGGCACAGGATGACGGCGGTATCACAACGGATGACACCATCACGGCAAGCTACGCCAGCCTGGCGGGCATCAACACGTTCACGGTGAATTACTATGTCGCAGAGACCGATCAGGACGGCACCGCCGTGCTCGACCCGGTCAGCGGCGACGACTTTGGCATCGACCTGACCGATGCGGTCCGGGTCACAGGCGCCTGGACTGCGACGGACGGGCGCGACGGCATGACGGTGGCCGATAGCCTGCACTCGGCCGAAAGCTTTACGGCCAAAGCGCTCGACCTCGACAAATCGGTGACCACCCTCACCGCCGCGGAAAACAGAGCAGGCGAACGTTAGGAATACCGGCTCGATCTCACGGTCTCGGAATTCTTCGCGGGAGACGCCTTTACGATCACCTCCACGATTTCCGATGGTCAGAACATTGACGCAACCGTTGCACCAGTGTTGCGCGTGACCGACCAGGGCGGCGCCGTTCAAACGCTGAACCTTGTTGAAAACACCCATTTCACCTTTACCGAGAACACCGGCAGCGACTACAGCGAAACGCTGGTCTTCGACGTCTCGGCCGCGCTGACCGACGCGCTTTCGCAAAGCCGGCTGGAGGGGGGGCAGTTCGATATGGACATGGCCGGCGCCTCGACCGTCGAGATTGTCTATGAGGCCGTGATCCAGGACAAATACGCCGATCCCGCCGCGGCGCCCGAGGATTTCGTCATAGGAAACGACACGCTGACCAGCACTGCCAGTATCACATCGGACAATCTGCAGACCGACCTGACGCCCTTTGCATCCGAGGCCTTGGGCGACACCACCGACACCTCTATCACCATCGCCACGTCCGAGCTGGAGGTTTCGGTCTATGCCGTCAACGGCGACTCCAGCGGCTATCTGACTGAGATCCGCCCCGGCGACGATGTGACGATCCGGCTTCGCTACGATCTTGTGAACGGCGATTTCGACGATTTCGTTGCCACCGCTTATTTGCCGCTGCCGGTTCTGTCGGTCGACGATGCCAATGCCGATGGCGTCACCGGCGACAGCTTCACCGAAGACACGGTGAATGCCATCCCGGATGTCGGCCAGTTCACTTATGGCCCCGATATGGGCGCGACGATCATCGCCAACGCGGATCTTGAGGCCGGCGACGTCACCACCGATGCGACATCGAACTTTATCGCCTTCGACTTTGGCGATCTCGACGATCCCGGCAACAGCGGTGAGACCATCGATGTGCTTTTCACCGTGCGGGTGAACGACCAACCCTTTGCCGATCAACTGGCGCTGACAATCTTTGGCGAGGAAAGCAACAGCAACTCCCCCGGCACGCCCAGCATCGCCGCCGCCGTGACTAATGTGACGTTGCAACAGCCTGAGATCACGACGATTACCAAGGGCGTCGTTGGCGTGGGGACGGATGTTTCGGGGGAAAGCTATGACAATGGCACGCCCACGGGCTTGCGCGCGGCGGGCGATACCGATGCAAATCCGCTGACCACCACCGTGAACTCCACCAACCTTGCGTCGCTAAACCTCGATTCGAATGTTGAGGATGTGGACGCCGGCGATCTTGTCCGCTTTGCGATTGTGGTGGAGAACACCGGCTCCAGCGCTGCGGGTGTCTTCGACATCACCCTGTCGGAGGAAGCGATCCCCGCGGGGTATGAGGTGCCGACGGGCGGGATCAACCTGCGCGCCGTCAACGGCGCCGGTACCGCGATCGGGATCGAGACGGCGAGCCCCGAGACGGCGCTGTTCACGCCGGGCGGGATCACGTTCCAAGATGGCGCCAACGGCGCGCTTGCCGCCGCCGACCCCAGCAGTGGTGAGAATATTCTGATCGTCACCTACGATCTTCAAGTTGCCGAGGCGGCCGAGATTGACGGCACCGTGACCTCCACGGCCAGCCTGACGAATTTCGCCGGCAAGGAGGGTGGCGCCGATCACACCGACACCGATCTGACCGACGCCGCCGAGGTCACGCTGACCGGACCGACGATCAGCAAAACCCTGGTCGGTGGGGACACCGACGTCGTGATCGGCGACGTTGTCACCTATGAGACCGTCATCACCCTTCCCGAAGGCACAACCAGCCTCGCCGCATTCAGCGATACACTGGACGAGGGGCTGGCCTTTCTTGATGCGTCCTCCGTCACAATCACGGCGAGCGGCGGTCTGTCTACCGATGTCGCTGGCGGGTTCTCCTCTGTCGCCAGCGCCGCAAGTTTCAGCGATGGCGGGACCGGCACAGCCGAGGCCGCAAGCCGCCGCATCGATCTCGATTTCGGGACGATCACCAACGCCAACACCGACAATACAACACCCGAGACCATCACCATCCGCTATGACGCGGTGGTCACGAACGATGCCGACACCGCCGCGGGCACGACCCTTGACGAGACGGCGCGCTTCACCTCGACCAATGCCGATATCACCGCAACAGCCGACGATCTGACGGTGTTGGAGCCTGTCGTCACCGTCTCCGTCAGCCCCGACATCGCCCAAGCCGACGCGCAGGACGTGGTGACCTGGACGGTGGTCGTGGCCGCCGACGCCGGCACCGGCGCGACTGCCCACGAGGTCGCGCTGGAAAACCTTGTGCCCGCGGGCACGGATTACGTTCCCGGTTCGCTGATGTCGACGGCGGGCGAGACGCCGGGCAGCCTGACCGAAAGCGGCGGCACCATCACCGGCACTTGGGCCAGCTTGGCGCCGGGGGAAAGCAGCACCTACCAATTCCAGACCACCGTCACATCCTCGGTCGCGCTGGCGCAGACCGTCAGCAGTGCGGCAACTGTCACCTGGTCCTCGCTTGCCGGTACCGGCAACGACGATCTGGCCGGCGCGCAAACCACTGTGGATAGCGAGCGGGACGGAACCGGCGGCGTGAACGATTACACCGCCAGCGATACGGGCGAGGTTGAGGTCCTGCTCAACACCCCGACCTTAAGCGTCACGACGTCCGAGGCCACGAATGGCGACGATGTCACGCCGGGTGAGATCGTGCGCTACCGCGTCGTTCTGCAAATCCCGGAATCGACCACCACCGATTTCATCGTCGCGCCCGAGATCCCCGAAGGGCTGCAGGTCCTCAACGCTGGCTCCGCCACGGTGGCCTTCTTGTCGAATGGCGGTTTGACCTCCGACAAGGCGACGCTTACCGGGGGCAGCCTGGCCGTCGCTGGCGACGAAACTGACGTTGCGACAACCACCCCGACCTTTCAGATCGACGCCGCCGACATCAGCAATGCCGATGGCGGTGCGTTCGGCTCTGGCGACAATGTCGAATTCAACCTCGGCACGCTGACCAACACCGACAACGATGGCAACGCCGAATATGTGATCCTAGAGTTCAACGCGCTTGTCCTCAACACCACCGATATCGCCGCCGGCGACACGCTAAGCGCATCGGTCGACATCCGCTCGGACGCGACTGTGCTGACCGGCTCGGTCCCCGCCGATGTCGATGTGGTGGAGCCCGCGCTGTCCAATCTTGAGAAAACCGTGACGGCATCCGATGGCAGCACGGCGACGTTCACCATCACGTTCGACAACAGCTCTGGCCAAACCGCGCATAACGCATCGCTCACCGACAGCCTGCCTGGAAACCTGCAAAACCTCAGCGTTGTCAGCATCGTCCCGACCGCGGGCGTCACGGGCGTGGTCGACAACAGCGACACCACCGCGCTTGACATCGGTTTTGATACGATCCCCGATGGCGAAAGCGTGACGGTGACCTATACCGCGACGATCGTCGATGCGACGCTGCCCGCCGCCGCCACCGATGCGGTGCTGACCTGGACATCGGTCGCGGGCGACGCAGCCACGCTGTTGGGGTCCACAGCCGGCACTGCGGGCACCGATACAGGGGAGCGGACGGGTGCGGGCACGGGCGAAAACGACTATCGCCTGACCGATGACGCGGGTCTCGGACGGATTTCCGGCACGCTGTTTGAGGATATCGACCAAGACGGCGCGCTTGACGCGTCCGACCCGCGCCTGGCCAACACGGATATCCTGATCACCTATGCTGGCGCCGATGGCGACCTTGCGACGACGGGCGACAACGCGGTGTTTACGGCTGTGACCGATGCGGACGGCGCTTACGCGTTTGCCGCGCTTCCGTCGGGCACCTACAGCGTGGCGGTCGCCACAACCGGCGGTCAGGCTTTGCCCGCCGATTACCTTTCGATCTTCGACAGCACCGGCAGCGCGACGGACAACCGGATCGACCTTACCCTGGCCGAAGGCGCCGCCGCGACGGGAAACCTCTTTGGCGTCCTCAGCCCCAATTCGGCGCCCGTCTTCACCGATCTCGGCGGCGGTTCCCCGGACGTCACACATGTGGAGGGCAGCGGCGCGACCGTGCTCGACGCCGATGCCAGCCTCAGCGATCCAGAGCTTGATGCGGACGCGCTCGACAATTGGGCCGGTGCGACCTTGTCTTTTCAGCGGAACGGCGGCGCCGACGCGGCGGACAGCTTTGGCGCGACCGGCACGCTTGGGCCGCTGGTCGAGGGTGCCGCGCTCACCGTCGGTGGGCAGACCGTGGGCACGGTGACGACGAATTCCGGCGGCACGCTTTTGCTGACATTCGACGCCAACGCAACCAGCAGCCTTGTGACCGACACGCTCCGCCAGATTGGCTATGAATTCGACGGCGACAACCCGCCCGCGACGGTGACCCTCGATGTCACGATCGACGATGGCAACAGCGCCGACGCGCAAGGGTCGGGGGCCGCGCTGACCGACAGCGGCACGATCACCGTCGCGATCACGGCGACGAACGATCTGCCGTCGGGGGCGGATTTTGGGGTGGCGTTGGCGGAGGATCAGGCGCATGTGTTTGCGCCCGGGGATTTCGGGTTCACCGATCCCGATCTGGGCGACACGCTGGCGGCGGTGCGGATCGACACGCTGCCGGGAAGCGGGGTTTTGACGCTGAACGGGGTGGCGGTCGGCGCCGGCGATGTGATCGCGGCGGGCGATCTTAGCGCGCTGACCTACACGCCCGCGCAAGACTTCGCGGGCAGCCCCGACCCCGCCTTCACCTTCTCGGTCCAGGACAGCGCCGGCGGCTTCGACCCCAGCCCCAACACCGTCACCTTCACGCTGAGCCCGGTCAACGACGCGCCGGGCTTTGCGGGGCTCGGCGGCAGCGGCACGGTTGTGCATGTCGAGGGCGCGGGGCCGACGGTGCTCGACGCCGATGCCAGCCTCACCGACCCTGAGCTTGCGGCGGGCGACGATTGGGGCGGGGCGGTGCTGACGCTGGCCCGCGACGGCGGCGCCGACGCGGCGGACAGCTTTGTCGCGACCGGCACGCTGGGGCCGCTGACGCCGGGGGCCGCGCTGACGCTGGGCGGTGTTGCGGTGGGCACGGTGACGGCGAACGACGCGGGCAGCCTGGCGCTGGTCTTCGCTGCCGGCACGACGACGGCCGAGGCCGACGCGGTGCTCGGCCAGATCGGCTATGCGTTCCAGGGCGACAACCCGCCGGCCAGCATCGCGCTCGCCTTCGGGATCGACGATGCCAATGCCGGGGCGCAAGGGTCGGGCGGCGCGCTCTCGGGCGGGGCCGTGCTGACGGTGGCGATCACGGCGACGAACGATCTGCCGTCGGGGGCGGATTTTGGGGTGGCGTTGG
>CALCPC010000048.1 GCA_937900975.1 uncultured Paracoccaceae bacterium | reverse complement strand
CCCTCCCCCCCCCCCGGGGGCGGCCCCCGGCCCGCGGGGGCCTGCCCCCCCCCCCCGCGACCGCGTGGCGCCTTATGACTGCGGTTGTGGCGAAGTTGCGGTGGCGGGGCAAGAGGCGGGTTTTGCGCGGCGGCCGCGCCATTTTATCGAATGGGTTTGGGCGTCGCTTTCCTTAGGCTCAGGGGCTGAGGCTTTCCGGGCGCGCTGGGGGGGCTGGCGGCGGCGGCGGGCCGAAAGCTGCGTTGGGGCAGGGGGTGTTTTCGGTGGAGGACGGTCCCTGGCGATCGCGGGCCGGGGCCGGATCGTCCTGGGCGAAAACCTGGACCCAGGCTTTGCTTGGACGCGGAGGTTTTATCCTCGGCAGGTCATCCTGCGCGGTGTGCGCCTCTCGCGACGTGCTTTGGGATCGGAAAGCCGGGGAACTTGTGTGCGTTTGCTGTTGCCCTTGGGTCGGGCCGGGTGGCAAGCCTTTGGCTCGCTGCCGCCGCCGTTCCTGAGAGGTGCTGGCGCTTGATAAAGACGTTCGGGGCGCGTTTGGCGATTTCTCCTGCGCTTTGCGGCCCGCTTTGTGTGTTGCCACGGCACGGGCATTGTCCTTCGCTCTCGCCGGCCATGCCACGGCGCTATTGGGGAGCAGGGGCAAAAGTGTTTTCGGTGAGGCTGAGGCGCTTTCGGGCCATTGGCGCGCGGGGCATGGGGCTGGGCGCTGTGCGTCCGCGGCCCTGCCCATGCGCTGTCCAAACGCTTACCCCGCCAAAGCCCGCCGAGGCGCCCTACAAAAACGGCAGGGCAGCGCCCGTTGCCCGGCGCCGCCCTGCCTGCCACGCCTAACGGTGGCTATTTCTTCAGCTTTTTATAGCTCTCTTTTTCGTGGCGAGAGCCGAGCACCAGCGACCCCACGCAGAGTGCGAAGGAGACGAGGAACCAAAGCCATTCCCAACCGCCGTAGCCGACGTAGTAGGCGCCCTCAACCGTGGCCCAGTCGGTAATCGATGTACCCATATCACATGCTCCTTATTCTGCGGGGGTTGCGGGGGCGAGGATGCCCTCGGGATAGGCTTTGGCCGGCACTTTGGTCAGGTCGAGCCCTGCGATCTCGGCCTCTTCGCTGACCCGCAGCAGTCCCAGCATTTTCAGCACATAAGACAGCGCATAGCCCGGGGCGAAGCCGAGAAGGAACATCACCACGGCGCCGACAAGCTGGCCGAAGAACGAGATATAGACCATCTCGGTCCCCTCGGGCGTCTGCAGCGCGGGATAGCCGCTGGCGAAAATCCCGACCGCCAAAAGCCCCCAGACACCCAGAACGCCATGCACAGTGACCGCGCCAACCGCGTCATCGACCTTCAGCTTTTCTTCGATGAAGACGGCGGCGGGTTTCATCACGGCGCCACCGGCGAACGCAATGGCGAAGGCAAGGGGCGGCCACCACAGGTCTAGCCCGCCGGCACAGGAGATGATCCCGCCAAGGGCGCCGGACATCATCCAGAACGGATCGCGCGTCACCACCCAGGCGCCGATGATGCCGCCGGCAAAGCCCATCAGGATGTTGAACGTCATCGCCGAAACGGTCATCGGCGTGCCATAGATCGTGGCCCAGCTGCCCGCGGCGCCCCAGCTCCATGCCTCACCGCCGATGATGACACAGCCCATAAGAAAGCCCCAGAAGCCTACGATGATCAGCATAAGGCCAGTGATCGTGAAGGGCATGTTGTGGCCCGGGATTTCGTTGGCCGTGCCATCGGCGTTGAACTTGCCGATGCGGGGCCCAAGATTGATGAGAACGCCCAGCGCAAAAAATCCGGCGACCATATGGACGACGCCCGCGGCGCCAAAGTCGTGGTATCCAAGACCCGTGACCAGCCAGCCATCCGCGTGCCAACCCCAAGCCGCGCCCAGCGTCCAAAGGACACCGCCAAGCAAGATTGCGAGAAGAAGGAACCCAACGACCTGAATCCGCTCGATCACCGCGCCCGAGAAGATCGAGGCCGTGGTGGCGGCAAACAGCGTGAAGGCGCCCCAGAAAACGCCGGTGGATTGGTCTGAGAGGTTGGGGCCCGCATATTCCGACCAGGGGAGTGCGAATGCCGCGTATTCAAAGCCCGAAATCTCCCACCCGCCGGTGCTGCCGGTAAAGCCTGTTGGGAACGCCCAGTAGATCCACCAGCCGATGAAGTAATAGGCGGGAATGACGAAGGCAAAGGCCAGGATGTTCTTGATGCCAGAGGCCAGGACATTTTTCTGCCGCGAGGCGCCCATTTCGTAGGCCAGAAATCCAGCGTGGATGATGACCATCAAGGGGATGGTCAGATAGTAATAGAGTTCCGCCAGCGCGGTATTTCCAGCCGCTTGCAGACCCTCTAGCTCTGCGACTTTGGTCGCGAGCTCTGCGAGTTGTTCTTCCATGACACCCCCGTTGTTTGCGCCGTCACGATCGTCGGAGACGCGGACGCGACCCGAGCGCGCATAGGCTACGGCACTTCTCGCCAGAGGAAAGTATCTTTAACAATAGTGAAGGGCCGCGCGCATCGCTCGCCTAAATTTTAGGCGCTTTTGCCCCGTCTCGGGCGGTTGCGCAAAACTTTAGCGCCGTGTCCGGCGCGCGATCCGCCAGATGCGCAACGCTGCAAGCGCTTTGAGCGTCGCAAGCGCGACAAGGAGGCAAAGCGCGATCTTCGAGATGGGCTCCATCGTGCCGTCGATCAATAGCGCATGCAGGATCGTGCCCGCGACAATCAGAAGGGCAAGCGCCGCATGGGCCTGGCGCCAGGTCCGGGGCGACAGCGGCAGGCGCCGGCGGGCCATGGCCAGCAGAGCGGTGGCGAAGATCGCCCACATCGCGATCACACCCCACAGCGAAAACGGCGTTGGGGAGGCAAAAAGAAGCGCGTCGACGACATCGGGCGGGCTGGTCACCCAAAGCCCACCGACATGCAAAACCACAGCGCCGATCAAAAGCCCCGCCGACACCCTATGCCACTGGCGCGCGCGGTGCGGGGAGAGCCCGGGCAACAGACCCGCAGCCAGAAGCGGCTGCAGGAACAGGATGCCAAAGCCCGCGATCCCGGCAAAACCGGCCGCGATGTAGATTGGATCGCGCCAGGCCAAAAGCGGGCTCATCGCCGCGAGTGCGAGCGGGACAAGAACGACGCCCGCGACGCTGGCCCAGGCCAGTGCCCGCCGCAAGCGCTAGGCCGGGGTCAGCACGAAATGCGCAGCCAGCGTCGTGTCCGAGGCGCGGGCCATCACGGGGCGCAGAAAAACAGTCTCGAAATCCCCGCTGTCATAGGCCAAGTGACCGTGCGCCTGGCCAAATGCCGGCACGATTTGCGGCATTTCCAGGCGAAAGACACCGTTTGCGTCGGTAAGGGTGGCCCCGTGGCTTTGCGGGTCCCGCTCATGGCCTTCGGTGGTATGGGCCCAGATCTGGATGCGCTGCCCGGCCAGCGGCGCCCCGTCGCCGGCCCGGCGCACCGTGCCTGTCATCCAAAAACCGCCGCCCCCGATCCGCTCCACAATCGGGGCGCCGGGGCGATAATTGTTGGCGCCCCCCCGCATCGTGCGGGTGGCAGCCAGGTTTTGCGCGGCGAGCGGCTGCGCCAGGCCCGAAAGCGCAAGCGCGCCAGCCCCGGTCAGCAGAGCGCGGCGCGCGGTCGAAATGGTCGGCATCTGATCCCTCCAATCGGGTTGCGTCAAAGAAACTCTACACTAGGCGAGGTAGCGACTGCGACCGCCGCGCAAAACCGACCCCACGGTTTCGTGATCTGGTCTGACAGGGGGCTGGGAGATGCGAGGTTGCAGGGCGGGGTCGCGTGCGTGGGTTTTGGCTTGGGCGAGCGCCGCAGATTGGTTTTCGCGGATATGGAACGCGCGGGACAGGGGGCGGTGGATCCTCGGTTGCGGGCGCATGGCCGCTGTGAAGGGGTGGCGTCTGAGGCGGTGAAGGCCTCTCGCGGGCGATCTGAAACACAGCCCCTGGCGCGTTGAAGTCTTAGTTCTCGGGCAGCGCTCTGGGATCGCGGGTTTTCACGAAGCGTTTTCGGCGCTGCGGATCGTCACCCGCGCGCCCGTCGCCTGCGCTTCGGCCGCCGCATCGGCCAGCGCTTGCGCGCGCAGCCCGTCCCAAATGCTGGGCTGGGGTGCGCGCCCGGTTTCAACCGCGGTGACAAAGGCCGCCATCTCCGCGGCATAGGCGCCGGCATAGCGCTCTAGAAAAAAGTGTTGCGCCGGCGCGCGGCGGAAGCCGGCGGCGTCGGCAAGTTCCACCGTGGTCTCAAGCTGGTTCTCGGCCCGAAGGAGGCCAAGGCTGCCATGCACCTCGATGCGCTGATCGTAGCCGTAGACCGCGCGGCGCGAATTCGAGATCTGACAGATCCGCCCGCTGGCCGTGCTCAACATCACCGCTGCCGTGTCGACATCGCCAGCGGCCCCAATATCGGGGTCGACCAAGGCCGCGCCCACCGCCTGCACCGCCACCGGTTCTTCCCCCAGCAGAAATCGCGCCATGTCGAAATCATGGATCATCATATCGCGAAAAATCCCGCCCGAGCGCGCGATATAGTCCAGCGGCGGCGGGCTGGGGTCGCGCGACAATAGCGTGACAATCTCGATCTCGCCAATCTCGCCTGCGGCGATCCGCGCCTGAAGCGCGGCAAAATTGGGATCGAAGCGGCGGTTGAACCCGGTCATGAAGGGGATGCCGGCGGCCTCGACCGCGGCGATACAGGCCCGGATCCGGTCGGTCGACATATCGACCGGCTTTTCGCAGAAGACCGCCTTGCCGGTGGCGGCGGCGGCGTGGATTTGATCGAAATGCGTGTCTGTGGGCGTGCCGATCACAACGGCGTCGATATCGGGCGCGGCAAGGATGGCGTCGACATCGCCCGCCGCAGCGCCGGTCGCGGCCGCCAGCGCCGCCGGCGCCGGGGGATGCGCGTCGGCCCCGGCCCCAAGGCGCGCGGGCGGCG
>CALCPC010000047.1 GCA_937900975.1 uncultured Paracoccaceae bacterium | reverse complement strand
GCGCGTCTTGTCGCCGATAGCGACGGCGGGACACGGAGCGGTGCTGCGCTGTCGGCGTGGTTGGACGGCCCGCGCTATGGCGCCGTTGCCAGCGGTGCGGCGGTGGTTGTGATTTCGGACGGGTTGGAGCGGGCCGGGCCCGAGGCGCTGGCCCATGCCGTGCGGCGGATGTCGCGGCGGGCCTGGCGGTTGGATTGGTTGACGCCGCTTGCCGCCGATCCGGGGTTCCGGCCCGAAACGGCGGCGCTCAAGGCGATCTTGCCGATGCTCGACACGTTGGGCGATGGCAGTTCGGTGCCGGCGATCACCGAACACCTGTTGACCATGGGGCGGGTGTGATGGCGGCGCTTGACCGTTTTTGCCGGACCGGAGCACGGTTTCGGTTTTGGTGCCGGGCCGACGCCGGACGGGCGATGGACGGGCGATGTGCCGATGATTGATGCCCATCACCATATCTGGCGCCAGGCCGATCTGCCTTGGCTGCAAGGTCCGGAAGTGCCGCGGATCTTTGGCCCCTATGGCCCGCTGCGCCGGGACTATCCGATGGCGGAGTTTCTGCAGGACATCGCGGGCACCGGGATCACAAAATCCGTTTATGTGCAGGCCAACTGGCCGCCCGACCGGGCGGCGGCAGAGCTGGCTTGGGTCGCGGGCGAAGCGGCCATTACGGGGTGGCCGCATGCCATCGTGGGCTATGCCGATCTCGGCGCGGGCGATGTGCGCCCAGCGCTCGACCAGCTTGCGAGAACGCCCCTCTTGCGCGGCATCCGGCAGCAGTTTCACTGGCACGCCAACCCCGCCTACCGCTTTGCCACGCGGCCCGATCTGGCGACCGACCGCACAGTGCAACGCAATGCGGCGCATCTTGGCGACTACAACCTGGTTTTTGAGCTGCAGCTTTTTGCCGATCTGATGGAGGGCGGTGCGGCGCTTGCGGCGGCCTGCCCCGACACGACCTTCGTTCTGCAACACGCGGGCATGTTGGAGGATCGGACCGTCGCAGGCCGCGCCCGGTGGGAGACGGGGCTGCGCCGGCTGGCCGCCTGTCCCAATGTTGTGGCCAAACTTTCGGGCTTTGGCACGTTTTGCCACAGCCTCGACCCCGCCTTTGTCGCGGATATGGTCGAGACGACCGTGGGCCTTTTTGGCGCCGAGCGCTGCCTTTACGGCTCAAACTTTCCCATCGAGAAACTGTGGACCGGATACGCCGATCTCTTCGCCGCGTTCCAATCCGCCACCGCCCCGTTCACCCCGGCTGAGCGGGCCGCGATTTTCACCGGCACCGCCGCGCGCATTTACCGTATCTGAAGGAGACTTTCATGGCGCTGACGATCCACATCCTCGACTATGGCGATATCGAGCTTGAGACCTCGTTTCTTGTCCTCGGTCATGAATGCGGCCGCACGCGGCGGGTACCGGTCTATGGGTTTTTGATCCTGGGCGGTCAATATCCGATCGTGGGCGACACCGGCTACCGCGACAACGCGATCATGGAATCGCTGGGCATGCGTGGGCTGCAATTCCATGACAACATGATTGAAAACCAATTGGCCAAGCACGGGCTGAAACCCGGCGACATCCGCTATGTCCTGCACACGCATCTGCACATCGATCACGCCGGCAAAGACGATAAGTTCCCGATGAACACCACCGTGGTCATCAACCGCCGAGAGATGGAGTTCTCGGTCTCGGGCATCATGTATCCCCAATACCCCAAGCCCGACATCCAGCATTTGGTAGAGCGGATCTATGAACCCTCGGCGATGCGCTTTCTCGATCTTGAGATCACCCAGGCCGAAGAGATCATCCCCGGCGTCTGGTGTGAGCCGGCGGGCGCGCATACCGAAGGCTCGATGAATGTCGTGGTGGAAACGGCTGAGGGGCTGGCAAATATTTGCGGCGACGTGATCTACGATTTCAACGACCAGATCGTGAACCATGTCCACACCAACAACGATATGGAGCCGCGCGTGACCGGCAACCATGCCGGCCACAAGCGCGAAGAAAAGGCGCAGATCAAGCGGCTGCTGAACAACTACACGTTCCTTTTGCCGATCCACGACCGACCCGCGAAGATCGAGCATGGTCAGGTCGTCGGCCGGCTTGGCATGACGGTCCCCGGCCCGATGACCGAGACGTTGCCGGCGCGGCAGTGGTTTCCGGCCTGATGGTGCCGCTCACGGCCAGGGCACGGTTTCGTGACTTTGCTGTGATCGCGCCTGGCGCTAGCCCGATGGGGAAGCTTTCCACAGCCCAGGGGCCGACGCATGAAAAAGCAGCGGAAAAAGGCGCAGACCCGAAAGAAGTCGGCGGGCCAACAGGCCGCCGCCGCGCCGGGTCGGCGCGACGTGCTAAAGCTGGCGAAAATGGGCGTCGGCGGGGCGATTGCGCTCAGCGCGCTTGGGTATTTTGGCGCGCGCTCGGTCAGCGCGACGATCCGAGAGCACGACTTGACGCGGATCGGCCAGGGCACCCCGGCGGTCGTGCAGATCCACGACCCGTCCTGCGCGCTCTGCCGGGGTCTGCAGCGCGAAACCCGCGCCGCGCTGAAAGCGGTGGACAGCGATGCGCTGCTTTATCTTGTGGCCGATATCAACACCGCCCCGGGGCAAAGCCTGGCCGCCCGCAACCGCGTGCAACATGTCACGCTGCTGCTCTTGGACGGCGCGGGGCGCACGCGGGAGGTGATCACCGGCCCGCAGGATCGCGCCGATCTGGAGGCGGCCTTCAAGGCACATATCGCCCGTACCCACTGACCGGCCCGGACGGGAGGGTTAAGCGCGCGCCGGCCGGGCGCCCGGTGCTGGCCCACCCCTGCAGTGGCGCGCGTAGGCCATCGGGTGTTCCTAAGCGCCCGTACCCCCGATCCAGGTCCGCCACTGGCAGGGGCGCGCGGCCTTCCCCGCTTGCGCGCAACCGCTGTGGATGGGCGCAGGACCGGCCGCGGCCCCGTCCGTGCGGCGCGCGCGCCCTGGATCGCGCCGCGTGCCTCCGATCCGCGGCCCCAACGCGCCGTCGTCACGACACATCCCGCCCCCGCGGCCCCGGCCGACCCCATGGTACATCCGCCCGCCGGCGCCCTGAAAGGAGCTGAGTATGAGCCACATCGCGCAGGATCCGCGCTTTGGCGATCTGATCGATCTTTACGCCCCCGTCCGACAGCTTGGGACGGGATTTACCTTCACCGAAGGGCCGCTTTGGCATCCGGTTGAGCGGCATCTAACCTTCTCAGACATGCCCGCCGATGTCCGGCGCCGGTGGACACCCGACGGCACCGTGCGGGAGGTTCAGCGCCCCTCCAACAAGGGCAACGGGCTGACCTATGACCGCGACCTTAATCTTTTGGTCTGTGAACATGCGACAAGCGCGGTTGCCCGGATCCGCCCAGACGGCACGCGTGAGGTGCTCGCCACGCGGTTCGAGGGGCGGGCGCTGAACTCTCCCAACGATATTTGCGTGCGCTCGGACGGATCGATCTGGTTTACCGATCCGACCTATGGCCGTATGCCGCATTTCGGCGTGCCGCGCCCTTTGGAGATGGGGTTTCAGGGCGTCTATCGGCTGCCCCCCGGCCACAGCCCGGGCGGCGAGGCAGAGCTTGTGTCCGACCGCTATATGTTCACGCAGCCCAACGGCCTCTGTTTTAGCCCGTGTGAGCGTTTTTTATGGGTCAACGACACCGAGCAGGCCAACATCCGCATGTTCGATGTGGCCCCCGATGGGCGGTTGAGCCATGCGCGGGTCTTTGCCACCGGGATCAAAGAGGGGCTGCGCGAAGGGGTTCCGGATGGGATGAAAGCCGACCTTAACGGCAATGTCTATGTGACCGGGCCCGGCGGCATTTGGGTCTATGCCTTTGATGGGACCAAATTGGGCGAGATCGAAATTCCCGAAAAGGCTGCCAATCTCCATTGGGGCGAGGATGACTGGCAGACGCTTTTTGTGTGTGCCTCGACCTCGGTTTATGCGGTGCGTTTGAAGCCGCGCGGGCGGATTGAGCCCTTTATGACGCCGAAGCCGGCGTCAGCGCCCGCGCCGGCACCCGCGCCCAGTGTCGCGCCCGCCGCGCCCAGTGTCGTGCCCGCCGCGCCCAGTGTCGTGCCCGCCGCGCCCAGTGTGGCGCCGGCGCCGTCTGGGTTGCGGATCGACCCGCGGCGCACCGCGCTGATCCTTCAGGACTTGCAAAACGACGTGATCATCGATGGCGGCGCGTTCGCGGCCTCAGGCTCACCCGATCATGCGCGGGCGCAGAATGTGGTGGCGCATGCCGCAGCGCGCGCGGCCGCTTGCCGTCGGGTGGGGGTCATGGTGATCCATGTTTGGATGGTGTGCGAGCCGGGGCACCCCCATCTGGCGCAGCACGCGCCGCTCTTTCAGGGGCTGAAGGGAGAGAACGCTTTGGTCCGGGGCACTTGGGGCGTTGCCCCGGCGACGGGGTTGGAGGCGCAGCCCGGCGATCTGGTGGTGGAAAAGATGTCGATGAGCGCTTGGGAGACGTCGCGCCTGGAAAGCTATCTGCGCCATGGCCAGCGGGACACGCTGATCAACTGCGGCGCTTGGACCAATATGAGTGTCGAACACACTGCCCGAACTGCCGCCGATAAGGGGTTTCGCGTGCTGGTGCCGGGGGATGCGTGTTCCACCATGAATGCCGATTGGCACCGCGCGTCACTGGATTATGCGATGGGCAATGTGGCGGAGATTACGTCGGTGGCCGATGTGCTCGCAGCGCTTGGGTGAGGG
>CALCPC010000046.1 GCA_937900975.1 uncultured Paracoccaceae bacterium | reverse complement strand
CCTCGATCAGCGCAATGACCGTATCCGTCGCAGCATCGAGGTCGGCGTGCCCCCAATAGCCCGCAAGCTGGGGGTCGAACATCTCGCCCAGCCAATGCAGGATCACTGGCCGGTCGGCGGCCGCAAGGACCCGACGATAAACAGCCAGATAGGCCTCAGGCCCGGTCGCCACCGCCGCAAGCGCGCGGCTGGCCATGACGATGACCCGGCCGCCAAGCGTTTGCACCGCGTCCAATTGCTCAAGATAGGCGCGTGCGACAGCGTCCAACCCATCGGGTTTGGACACGTGATCGGTGCCGATGCCGCTGAAGACCTGCGCCTCTGGCACCTCGCGCAGCGTCTGGGAAATCAGCTCCAAAGCGTCTGGCCAGCCAAGCCCCATACCCCGCTGCGCGGTGTCCATCGCCTCCGCAATCCCCAAGCCGAGCCCTGCGAGGTGGCGCCGGAAGGCCAGCGTCGCCGCCCAATCGATGGCGCCCGAGGCAGGGTCGCTATCCGCGAAAGGGTCGGCCACGACATGGGCCGCGGCGTAGACGACGCGGGCAGGCTTTGGCGGCATCGGCGTGTGGGGCAGGGGGACGCCGCGCATCTCGTATCCGACGCGGGCGCCGTCTTCGGTGGGCAGGTCGATCCGCATCCGGGCCTCCTAACGAAACGCCGCGCGGGGCCGTGACGGCGCCGGGGCGTGGGGTTTTGCGGCTTGGACGGCTACGGGGGGGCGTGCTGGTGTAGCTGGGCCGTTGTGTCGAGCCGTCGATTGGCGATGCGGCTTCGCTGGCGCCGGCCGGTCAAGGGGTGGGCCCGCGCTGCGGGGACGCGGGCCGCCCCGGGTAAGGGGGGCCGGCCCGCATCCCCGCCGCGCCCGCGCGCCGGTGTTCGGCGCGGCGCTCAAAACCGGGGCACCAAAAGGCCGCCATCGACGGCGATGACCTGTCCAGTGGTGTAGGGAAGTGCGCCAGTGGCGAGCGTGACCACGCTTTGCGCCACCTCCTCAGCCGTGCCGACGCGCGGCATCAGCGTCAGGCCCTCTGCCGCGCGGCGTTTGTAGCTTTCGATCACCGGGGCCGTCATTTCGGTCTCGATCAAACCAGGGCGGAGGTCGTAGACGGCGATCCCAGCCGCGCCCAATCTGACCGCGAAGGCCTGCGCGGCCATCGCCGCGGCGGCTTTGGAGGCGCAGTATTCGGCACGCTCGACCGCCACGGCCGTGGCGTTCGAGGACGTGATGTTGACGATGGTCTGAAAGGCTGCGGGCTTGGGTCCGGCCAAGGCCTGGCGCGCAAAGGCTTGGGAGAGAAAGAACGGCGCGCGGGCGTTGACTGCAAAACAGCGGTCAAAGCTCTCCGGCGTGACGTCGAGAGGGTCGCCGCGGGAGAGAACGCCAACGCCCGCATTGTTGACCAGGGTGCTGATCGGGCCGAGAACCGCCGCGATCTCAGCAAGCGCGGGCGCATGGGTGTCAAGATCGCTGACATCGAAGGGCATGGCCTGGGCGCGCACGCCGCCCGCGGCGACGGCGGCCGCCGCGTCGGCCAGCGCGCTATCGTCCTCTGGCCCATTCACCGCGACCGCAAAGCCGGCGCGCGCAAGGGCTTTCGCCGTAGCGAGGCCAATGCCGCGCGTGGCGCCTGTGACCAAGGCAACGCCGGTCATGGGCGGCCGCCCGTGCTGTGTGCGGGCACGCGGGCGCGGCAATAGTCCTGATGTGTTGCGTCGGCGACGGTGCGGAGCTTTGGCGCCCGATCCAGACTGCCCGATGAGGTCTTTTTGGCGGCTGTTGGCCCGAACGGCGCCGCGCGTTGGTTGGCGCTGCGCGTCTTCGCGCTTGGCTTTTCGTGGGGGTGCGGTCTTTCTTTTGCGTCCCTGGCCGAAGCAACCGTAGGGGCCGTGCAAAGCCCGGAGCGGGGCGCAAAGGGTGTCCGTGCGGGCAAGCCCGCACCCGTGCGCATGCGCGCGGACTGCGCGTTCCGCGCAGTGGACACCCGCCCCCGGCCGCAGCGCTGAGCCCAAACGTTCATGTGTCGCTGCCCTTTTTCTTGGATCGAAAACGCTGCAGCCCGGATGCAAGCTCTTCCGACCCGGCCGCGATCTGTCCCGCCATCGCTTCCAAAACCCGCTCGCGCTCCTCCCCCTCCGCCGCATTCACCAGCATCTTGACCAGCGCCGTGGCGCCCGGTGCCCGGTTTGTCACCGCGCTTGCCAGCGTTTCGGCGGCGGTCATGCCCTTGCCCGTCGCCACCACTTGGTCGACCAAGCCCAACGCCGCCGCCGTCTCCGCGTCGAAAACCTCGCCAAAAAGTGCCATCCGCCGCACCGTTTGTGCCCCGAACCGCCGCACGGCGCGTTGCGTGCCCGACCAGCCCGGAATGATCCCAAGCGCGGTTTCGGGCATGGCGAGCGTCGCCTGCGTCTCGGCGATCCGGTAGTCGGCCGCGGCGGCCAGTTCCAACCCGCCGCCAAGCACGGACCCGTTCAGCACGGCAATCACAGGCTGGGTCAGCCGGGCGAGCCTGTCGAACGCAGCATGCCCATCGCGCACCCAATGGCGCGCGAAGGCCGCGGGAGAAAGCGCACTCCACGCCCCTATATCGCCGCCGGCGGAAAACGTCCCGCCGCTTCCCGTCAGGATCACCGCGCGAATGTCCTCGCGCGCGTCGAGCGTCGCGCAGATCTCGGCCAGCGTGGTGATTGCCGCGGCATGCAGAGCGTTGCGTTTTTCGGGCCGGGCGATGGTGATCGTCGCCACGCCGTCCCGGGCGTCCCACGTCAGCGTCATGGTATCGAAAGCCCCATCGGTTCAGGACGAAAAAGCGCCGCATCCATTTCTCGGAGGTTTGGTGAGACGGCAATCGGGGTGGCGGCTGCGGCCAGCACGTCCTGGTCGAGGTTAAGGCCCGGTGCGATTTCCGTCACCAGCTACCCCGCTTGTGTCAATTCATTCACGCAGCGTTCGGTGACATAGTGCACCGCCTGGCCCTGCGCGCGCGCGCGACGGCCCGAAAACGCCACTAGCTCGACGGCATCGACGAATTTCGCCACCCGCCCAGGCTCTCGAATAACCAGTTTGCCATCGACAATCTCGGTCTTGCCGCCGGCCATAAACGTGCCAGAAAAGACGATCCGCCGCGCGCGGGCGGTAATGTCGACAAAGCCGCCGGCACCCGCCGTGCGGTGCGGCACGGCCGAAAGGCGCGAGACGTTGACGGAGCCCGCGCTGTCGACTTCGAGAAACGACAGGAGTGCTGCGTCGAACCCCGCGGCCTGGAAATAGCAAAACTGGTGGGGAGAGCTGACAAACGCCTCGGCATTCGCGGCACAGCCAAATTTGAAATCGAGCAGCGGGATGCCGCCTATCGCACCTTGTTCGATCACCCAAGTGACGGCCCCGTGCTGGCCCTCTTCCAGAAAGATCCGCGGCACGTTGGCTGAGACGCCAAAGCCGATGTTCACGGCCCACCCCGCGCGCAAACTCTGCGCAACACGGCGGGCAATGACCTTGCCAACGCCGAATTCGGGTGTGTCGAAGGCGTCGAGCGGGCGGAAAAGCTCCCCCGAGATTGCGGGATCGTAGGGCGTCGCTGTGGTTTGCATCTGATCGGGGGCCACCACGATGGCATCGACCAGGATGCCGGGCACGCCCACATCATGGGGGCGCAGCGATCCTTTCGCGGCAAGCGCGCGCACTTGCGCGATGACTGTGCCGCCTGTGTTATGCGCCGCCAGCGCCATCTCCATCGCGCCGAGCGTTGCCCCCTCCTGCGCGAAACTGAGGTTGCCGGCCTCGTCGCCGACACTGGCCCGGATGATCGCGACATTGGGGGCGATGGCCGGGAAATAGAGCCAATCCTCCCCTTCGAAAGCCATGCGCCGCACAATGGGGTGGGCGGCAGCGGCAGCGTTCATGGCGCAACCTTCAAGATCGGGGTCGACAAAGGTCTCTAGCCCCACTTTGGTCAGCACGCCCGGACGTTTTGCCGCCGCCTCTCGCAGCATGTCGAAGACGATGCCAGACGGGACGTTGTAGGCCGCGACCTCCTCGCGCCCGATCATTTTCCAGATTTCAGGCGGTTCCGCCCGGGTTGGGCCCGAGGGGTAGGAGCCGCCTATGATCCGGGTCAAAAGCCCCGGCCGCGCAATGTGGTCGACACCTTTGACGCCGAAAAAATCGCCAGCGGCAATTGGATGGATGGAGGTCAGGTCGCGGGGGGCGCCTTCCGCCGCGAAGCGGGCGCCAAGGGCTTCAAGAACCTTGTCGGGACAGCAAAGGCCGCTTGAGCTGTTAACAGCCAGCACGGCACCGTTCGGCACCAGCTTGGCCGCGGCCTCTGCGTCTATCACTTTGCTCATTGCGCCTCCGGCCCCGGGCATGCGGAGCATAAGTAACCAGTTAGTTATTTATGCCCTGCCTCGGGCCCGGGTTCAAGCGCGAAGTCACGCATCAAGCAGTGCCGCTGGCATCGGGTTCCAATCGAATGCGGCGCGGACAAGTCCGTGATCGGTGGCGCCGTCCTCCTCAAACGCCGCGCGGTTGAGGTGATCGTTGTAGACCTCCATCTCGCGGAACGACCATTGGCGTTTGGCGGCGTGGTCGTAGAACTCTTCGGACACAAGAATATGGTCGAGGCTTTCGCGTTTGTGCCGAAATATATGCGTGTAATAGACGTGGCGGGAGGAGCGGTATTGCTGCAGCCGCTCCACCGAATAAAGCCCGCGGTCAGAACGCCCGCCGGCGGTGCTTTTCTCAAAAACCCGGTAGGTCGGCTGCGCCGAGATCAACTCGTTCGTCACCGATTGCGTATCGTCGTTGAGGTCGCCGAGAACGACGACGGGGGAGAGCGCATCGTCTTGTATCCCCGTCATCTCCCGGTCCAGCAGCGCCCGCAGGGCGCCGGCCTCCATCACCCGGCGGATATGGGCGACGGCGGATTTTGTGATCTCAGGATAGGTTTGCAACACGGCCGGTTGAGGCCGCGCAAAGCTTAGCCGCGCGGGCCCCTTCGACTTGAGATGCGCCACATAGACCGTGATCGGCGGCGGCTTTGGCCGCGTCCCCTCAGATTGGATGACAACCCGCAAAACCGGGCGCGAGAACTGGTTGATGGTGACGGTGATCTCTTCTTCGGCGCCGTTGGTCTCTCGCAGGGTGTCAAAGCGGAAATCGGTCGGAAACTCTGCAATCCAGGTTGGTTCGCCTTGCACCTGCGCGGCGCCGTGTCGATTTTTCCGAACCGCCAGCGCGACTTGCGGGCGACCGATGCCCGGTGCGTCGCGGGCGATGAGTGTGTATGCGTCGGCAAGGCCCGCCGCGGCAAAGGCAGCCTCCAACGCTTCCCGCGCCCAAAGTTCCTGAAAACCGATGATCTCGGCCTCAAGCATCGCGATCTTCGCGCCTGTCCAGGCAATTTTGCGCGCATAGGCGCGGCGCCCGTCGGCGTCGTCGGGATTGGGGGGGCGCGTGCCATAGGTCAGGCCGCCGGGCACCTGCAGGTTCAAAAGGTTGAAGGTCGCAAAGCTTAGGTCGCGCATGTTCCGCTGTCGCATCGCCGTCTCCATCCAAGGTTTGTGAGAGCGTAGCGAAGCCCGGGCGCTGCGAAAACAGGCTTGATCCGCTGAGGGCGTTCGGGCTGTGGTGCGGGTTTGACTGATTGATCAGTCAGGCCTAAGATCCTGTTATGCCCGAGGACAGCCTTAAGCCCGTCGCCACGGACACCGTTGCAAAAATCCTCTTCGCCGCGGAGGTGGAGTTTTCCGTGCGTGGCTTTGACGGCGCCGCGATGAAGGCGATTGCACGGCGGGCGGCGGTGTCGCAGGCGTTGTTGCACTATCACTTTGGCAGCAAGGACCGGCTTTACGAGGCAGTCATTGCGCAACGCTCCCAAACCATAAATGCAGAGCGTTTGGCGCTGCTTGGCGCGGTGGACCGCAATGCCGACCACGCGTTGGAGCGGATCCTTGAGGCGTTGTTTCGTCCCCCGCTTGGCCCGTCGGGCGGGCAGGGGACGTATACCCGCATCTTCAGTGGCCTCGTCGTCGGGCAAGAGCGGGAGCGCGCGTTGGTGCGCAAGCACTATGACCCAACCGCGCTGGCCTTTGTTGCGGCGCTGGAGGATGCGGTGCCCGGTGCCGACCGGGCGACGGCGGCCATGAGCTATACCCTCGCGCTCGGCGCGCTGATCTCGGTCATTGGCCGCGATGGGCGGGTGGAGCGGCTGATGGGGCGGCGCGGGATGCAAAGCTTTGACGCGGTGCTTGGCCAGTTGACCTGCTTTGCCAAGGGCGGCGTTTTGGCCTTGGCGCGCGAAAACCAAAATAATCAGAACCATAAGCGGAGGAAATCATGAAACGCATAGCGCAGGCCGCGCTGCTGGCCGTAAGCCTTGGTGTCCCGGCCGGGGCCCTTGCCGAGACGTTCAGCGCCACCATCGCCGCGGGGCACCCGCCGGTTTTTCGCTGGGTCAAGATGCTGGACGCGGCCTTTGTCCCGGGCGTGACCGCGCGGCTGGAGGGGACGGGCCACACAATGACCTTCACGGGCCTTTATGGCGGGTCGATCGCCGGTGTCGGCGAAGAGCTTGAGGCGGTCGAGGCGGGCCTGGCAGAGCTTGGCACCTGTCAATCGCTGTTCGATCCGGCCAAGCTGGCGGTGCAAAACGTCACCTATTACACGCCCTTCGTCACTGCTGACGCGCGCAAGATCGGCGATCTGATGCACCGCATGCAGGTCGAAGATCCCAAAATGCAGCAAAGCTATGCCGACAACGGCGTGGTCTATATCGGCGCACCGATGGTTATCGACGACTATCTTTTGATGACGAATTTCCCGGTCACGGCCCTGTCGGATCTTGCCGGCAAAAAGATCGGTGCGCCTGGGCCCGCGCTGAACTGGTTGTCGGGAACGGGCGCAGTTGGCGTTTCGGGCAACTTGACGACGTATTACAACGAGTTGAAAACCGGCGTCTTCGACGGTGTGATTGTCTTTGCCTCCGCCGCGCTGCCGGGCAAGCTTTTTGAAGTGGCGCCTTACATCACCCGGGCGGGTCTCGGCGCGCAATATGCGGGAGCGATTTGCGCCAACCGGGCCTGGTTTGAGGGGTTGCCGGAGACCGTGCAAACAGCGCTGACGGAGGCCGCGGCCGAGACGGGGGAGTGGTATGTCTCGGCCCTGGAAACTGCGGTTCAAAACGCCTTCACCGTCATGGCCGAGAACGGCGCCACGGTCGCCGACGCGCCCGCCGACATGCGCAGGGCCTGGTCGGAAGGGATGGAGAACGCGGCGCAGGCTTGGGCGGCGGGGCTTGACGGGCAGGGCCTTCCGGGGACCGAGGTTCTGACAAGCTATATGGATGCGATGCGCGCCGCCGGGGCCACACCGCTGCGCGACTGGGATCGAGAGTAGCCGATGCCCACAAAAGGGCCCGCGACGGGGTCGGTGCTGGGGCGCATCGCGGCCATGGGCCTGCGCACGCTCGACGGTGCGACCCAGGTGGCCAATCTCTGCGGTTCCTTCCTGATATCGGGGCTGGTCTTCTTGATCGGCGCCGATGTCTTCAGCCGCAACGCCTTTAACGTGCCGATCTCTGGCGTGCCAGAGATGGTGACGCTGTCCATCGTCGCGATTGTGTTTTTGCAGGCCCCGCAGGCCTTGAAGGCCGGGCGGATGACACGGTCCGAGGCGGTGATCGGCGTCCTCGCGCGCCGTGCGCCAAGGGTGCTCGTCGTGGTTGAGACACTTTATGATCTGCTTGGGGCACTGGTCGTGGGTGCGATCCTGGCCGCCACATGGCCGATTTTCACGCGCGCCTGGTCGCGGTCTGAATTCGTGGGGGCCGCGGGCGACTTTACCGCGCCGGTTTGGCCGGTGAAGCTGATGATTTTGGTCGGCTGCGGCCTCTTGGTGCTGCAATTTCTCGCGCGCATCGCCCGCCGGTTCCAAAACGGCGTTGCCGTCTGATGTCGGGGTTCGAGATCGGTCTTCTGGCGCTCGGCGGCATGGGGCTCTTGGTGATCGGGGGCATGTTCGTGCCCATCGCATTGATCTTGTGCTCCTTTCTGGGGGTCTGGGCCATCAAGGGCTCCCCTGTCTTGGCGGCGAAAATGCTGGGTCTTGCGGCCAATGACGCAATCGCAAGCTATTTCTTCGGGGTCGTGCCGCTATTCGTCTTGATGGGGTTTCTGGTGTCTGAATCGGGCATCGGGCGCGACGCCGTCGATGTGGCAAACGCAGCGTTTCGCAAGATCAAGGGCGGTTTTGGCGTTGGTACCGTCGCAGCAAATGCAAGCTTTGCCGCCGTCACCGGTATCTCCATCGCCTCCGCCGCCGTCTTTACCAAGATCGCGGTGCCCGAGATGCGCCGCCACGGCTATACCGAGCGGTTTGCCGTGGGCGTTGTCGCGGGAAGTTCGGTGCTTGGCATGTTGATCCCGCCAAGCCTGTTGCTGATCCTGTTCGGTCTGCTGGCAGAGCAATCGATTGGCGATCTTTTCGTCGCCGGCATCGGTCCGGGGATCGTGCTGGCGCTGTTGTTTGGGGTGGGGACCGTTTTGATGGCGGTCTTTGCCCCGGGATTTGTCGGCGCGCCAGAGCGTGCAGCGACCCAAGCGCTTGGCTCCGCCGCGCTTTTGGCCAAGGGGCTGCCGATCACAGGCTTGATCGTCCTTGTGCTCGGCGGGATCTATGCGGGTTTCTTCACGCCGGTGGAGGCGGGCGCCATCGGTGCGATCGGGGCGTTGATGCTTGGCCTCTTCAAGCGCCGGCTGCCAGTCGCGGCGCTTTGGCGCGAGTTGATCGACACCGGCCATGTGACCGCATCGGTCTGCTTTTTGATCATCGCCGCCCAAATGTACTCTCGCATGTTGGCCTTCTCTGGTGTGCCGCTCAGCTTTGGGCAGATGGCCGCGTCGGCGGAGCTTGGCATTCTTGGCCTGATCGCCGTCTATGTCCTGGTCGTGATCGCACTTGGGATGATCCTGGACAGCGCGTCGATTATGCTGATCTTAGTGCCGCTTATGCTGCCCATCGTGGCGCCGATGGGGGTCGATCTGGTCTGGTTTGGCATCGTGACGGTCATCGCGGTCGAAATCGGCCTGCTGACGCCGCCCTTCGGGGTGTCGGTCTATGTTATCAAATCGACCCTCGACGATGACAGCGTCAGCCTGACCGACATTTTCGTGGGCGCAGCCCCGTTCGCGCTGATGATGCTGTTGTGTCTGATCCTGGTCATCCTGTTTCCCCCCATCGCCACCGGATTGTTGTAGAGGGCCCTGCCATGGCACGAAAATTCGTCGATTTGTCCGTGGCGTTGGAGGCTGATATCGCCTCTGACCCCGACATCATGCTGCCCGAGATCGTCTATTTCGACCATCGGGCAACGGCAGCGCAGATGGCGGGGTTTTTTCCCGGGCTCACGCCCGCCGATCTGCCGGGGGGAGAGGGGTGGGCGCTTGAGAAGCTGACGGTCTACACCCACAACGGCACGCATCTCGACGCGCCTTACCATCACCATTCGACGATGGATGGCGGCAAGCGCGCGATCACCATCGACGAGGTCCCGCTTGACTGGTGTTTTGGTGCGGGCGTCAAACTGGATTTCCGCCATTTGCCCGACGGCCATATCGTCACCCCGGCCGAGATCGACGCAGAGCTGGCGCGCATCGGCCACACGCTCTCGCCGCTTGACATCGTGTTGGTCAACACCGCTGCTGGTGCGCGCTATGGCCGACCGGATTACCTCAGCCGGGGGTGCGGGATGGGGCGCGATGCCACGCTGCATCTTTTGAACCAAGGCGTGCGGCTGACCGGTACGGATGCGTGGAGTTGGGACGCGCCCTTTGCGCTGACGGCCGCGCAATACGCCCGAACGCGCGACCCCGCGCTGATTTGGGAGGGGCACCGCGCCAGCATCGAGATCGGCTACTGCCATATCGAGAAGCTGACCAATCTAGAGGCACTGCCGCCGGCGGGTTTCCTGGTCTCTTGCTTTCCGTTCAAAATCAAGGCCGCATCGGCGGGGTTCGTGCGCGCCGTCGCAATCCTGGAGACCTAAGATGGCGAAAACGATCATAACCTGCGCTGTCACCGGGGCGATCCACACGCCCACCATGTCGGACGCGTTGCCCTATCGGCCCGAAGACATCGCCCGCCAGGCCATCGACGCGGCCCATGCCGGCGCGGCGATCCTGCACCTGCACGCCCGCGATCCCGAAACCGGCAAACCCTCGGTCGATCCCGCGCATTTCCGCGCGTTTCTGCCGGCGATCCGGGCAGAGACGGATGCCATCGTCAACATCTCGACCGGGGGCAGCATCACGATGGGGATCGCAGACCGGCTGGCCCCGGCGATGGCCGCCTCGCCCGAGATGTGCTCGCTTAACATGGGCTCGCTCAACTTCGCGATGCACCCTTTGGCGGATCGATATGAGCGGTTCAAATTCGATTGGGAGGAGGGGTATCTGCGCGGATCCGAGGGCGCGATCTTTCGCAACACCTTCGCCGATATCCGCGCCGTCGCCGACGCGATGGGCGGCGCGCCCCATCATGCGAAGTTCGAGCATGAGTGCTATGATGTCGGGCATCTTTACAACCTGGCCTTTTGCCTAAAGGCGGGGCTGTTCAAAGCGCCGATCTTTTTGCAATTCGTGATGGGGATCCTTGGCGGTATCGCGGCCGAGATCGATAATCTGGTCTTTATGAAGCGCACGGCGGACCGGCTGTTCGGGGCCGATTACCACTGGTCGGTGATCGGCGCGGGCGCCCAACAGATGAAGCTGGCGGCGGTGTCTGCGCAGCTTGGCGGGCATGTCCGCGTGGGGCTTGAGGACTCTCTTTATATCGAGCGGGGCAAGCTCGCCGCCTCAAACGCGGAACAGGTCGCAAAGGTGAAAAGCGTCCTAGAGGCGCAGGGCAACGCCATCGCGACCCCCGCCGAGGCGCGGGGGTTGCTGGGCCTAAAAGGGGCGGCGCATGTCGGGTTTTGATCTTATGGAGGGCCGCGCCCGATGACAGTTTCGCAACCGAAAGCGCCGCTGGACGTCGTCTTTACCTGTTCGGGCCGGGCAGAGGGCAAAATGCGCAACGCGCTTTGCGTTGCGATGACCCATCCGCTGCGAGAGACGTTCGACATGGCCACCGACGAGGGCACGATTCACGGCGGCGACGCCACCGCCCCGCCGCCCTTGGCGCATTTTATTGCGGGCCTGACCGGCTGCATCATGACGCAGGTGCGGGCTTTTGCCAAAAGAATGGACGTGGCCATCGACGCTCTGACGGTTGAGTGCAAGATTGTCTGGCAATGGACCCCGAAGGACCGGATCTACGAGACCGCGCCAAAATCCTTTGCCATCGATATCCTGCTCGACAGCCCCAACCCGTTGGAAGAGCAGGTGGCGCTGATTAACGCGGCGAAAAAGGGCTGCTTTGTTGAGCAGACCCTGGCCCAGGCCAACACGATCACGCATCGGCTGAAGACCGAGGGCGGATATCTGCGGCTGCGCTAGGCTGTCGCTACGGTTTCTCGACAAAGCTTGGGACGGTGTAGAAGGGCAGTTTTTGCATCCTGAGGCCAAACTTGGCCACGAAGGCATCGGCCGATTGCGTCGCCCCCGCCACGGCGTTGTAGTCGTCGAAAACGATGATGCCCCCCGACACCACCCGGTCGTAGAGCAGCTCCAGCGCGCGGTCTGTCGGCTCCTTCGTGTCGAGGTCGAGATGCAACAGCGCGATCCGCGCGGCGGGGTTCTGGTCCAAATATGTGGGCAACGTGTCGAAGATATTGCCCTTGACCAAGTCGACGTTCTGAAAGTTTTTGGCGGCCAGAAGGCCCTGGAGTTCACGATCCTCCACCCCGTCGCCGCCGCTTTCTTCAAACCGCGCGATGAATTTCTGATCGTCGGCGTCCTTTACATCATCCTTGGGAAAGGCGCCGAATGCGTCGAAACCCACGATCTTGCGGGCGAAGTCATTTTCCAGCGCATCGCGGAACGTCGCAAAGCGGATCAGGGACGCGCCTTTGTAGACGCCGAACTCAAAGACATGGCCCGGAAGGTCGACGATTTTTTTGTAGATCTCATAATGGGCCAGCAGCTTGTTCATGCGGGAGCGCGGCGAGAACCAGTAAAAGCCGTTCTCGTAGTCCCAATGTGCATCGGAAGAGAGCCCGCGCAGGCTGTTGGGGGTGTTCATGTCGGTCCGGCTCCTCTTCCGTCTTGCCGCGGCCCCGCCGGCCTACCGCACTTTCCCCCCATTTGCAGCCCCATGCGCTGCATTCTGCGGGATTTCAGCGGTGATCGCGGTCCTACACATCCGGGGGCCGGTGGTCTAAACCTAAGCGATAGCGTCGCGGCAATCGCCGTGGCTTTGCCACCAGACCGGAGCGGAACCGCCGCATGAGACTGAACCACCGCGCCATCGGGCCAGAGCATCCCCCGCTTGTCATCGCCGAGATCGGCATCAACCATGGCGGCGATCTTGGCACGGCGCAACGGATGGTTGATCTGGCCGCACGCGCGGGCGCGGAGTGTATCAAGCACCAGACCCATTTTGTCGAAGACGAAATGACGGACGAGGCGAAGTCGATTTTCCCCCCCAACGCAGATCGGTCGATCTGGGATGTGATGGAAAGTTGCGCGCTGTCGGCCGAGGATGAAATCGTCCTGAAAGACCATGCCGAAGCGCAGGGGCTGATTTACATCTCGACGCCGTTTTCGCGCAAAGCCGCCGATTTCTTGAACGATATCGGGGTTCCGGGCTTTAAAATCGGGTCCGGCGAGGCCGACAACCTGCCCTTGATCCGGCACATCGCGCGCTTTGGCAAGCCGGTGATCATGTCGACGGGGATGCAGACGGTGGACTCTGTCGCGCGCTCGGTCGCGGTGTTGCGCGCGGCTGAGATCCCGTTTGCGCTGCTGGAATGCACAAATCTTTATCCATCGCCGGCGGAGATCGTCTCGCTAAAGGGCGTGACGGAGCTGCGCGCAGCGTTTCCCGACGCAATTGTCGGCTTTTCGGATCATTCCATCGGCCCAGAAATGGCGCTGGCCTCTGTCGCGCTTGGCGCGTCTATTCTTGAGCGGCACTTTACCGACACGCGCTATCGGGAGGGGCCGGACATATCCTGTTCGATGGATCCCGCCGAACTGCGCCATCTGATCGACCGCGCGCGCGAGATCCACATCGCCGCCCGCAACGACAAAAAGCGCAGCGCGCCAGAGGAGGCCGTTTACAGGTTCGCGCGCGCCTCTGTCGTCGCGGATGCCGATCTTGGCGCGGGGCATGTCATCGCCGAGACGGATATTTGGGCACGGCGGCCCGGCAGCGGAGAGATCCCGGGCTACCGCTTTGATGAGGTTGTGGGGCGGCGTCTGAAACGCGCTGTCAAACGCAATGCGCAGCTGCGCTGGGACGACCTGGACGAGGATGGGCTTGAAACCGCCCCCTGACGCAGCCATAGGTCGGGTGTGAAAAACCTTGTGTTCCTCAGCGGCACGCGGGCCGATTTCGGCAAGATCGAACCCTTGGCCAAAGCGGCGGAAGCGGCCGGTTACGGCGTGACGATCTTTGTCACCGGAATGCATATGCAGGAACGCTATGGGCTGACCAAGCTTGAGGTTCATGCCCATTTCGACCGGGTATCGGAATTCATCAATCAGCGCCACGGCGACCCGACCGATATTGTCTTGGCAAAAACCGTGCTCGGCTTTTCGGATTATTTGGAGGAGGCGGAGCCGGATCTCGTCTTGGTCCATGGCGATCGGGTGGAGGCGCTGGCCACCGCCATTGTCTGCGCCACCAAATATGTCCGCTGCGTGCATATCGAGGGGGGCGAGGTTTCGGGCACCATCGATGAGATTTTCCGCCATTGTAACACCAAGCTCGCTTCGGCCCATCTTGTCAGTTCTGAAAGC
Organism: uncultured Paracoccaceae bacterium; assembly: GCA_937900975.1. Taxonomy (GTDB): domain Bacteria; phylum Pseudomonadota; class Alphaproteobacteria; order Rhodobacterales; family Rhodobacteraceae; genus Algicella. The sequence goes on along the minus strand of CALCPC010000046.1, from coordinate 588 downwards.
GCGAAGCGGCGCGTCAAGGCCCTGGGTGAGGAGGAGGAGCGGATCCATGTCATCGGCTCGCCGGAGTTGGATATCCACATCAAACCCTCGGGCGTGACGCTGGACCAAGTGCGCGAACGCTACCAGATCGGGTTTGAGGAGTATGGCATCGCCATTTTCCATCCCGTCACCTCCGAGACGGATACAATCGGCGCGCAAGCCCGGCAGCTTTTCGGCAGCCTGAACGCCTCGGGCCGGAATTTTGTGATCATTGCGCCGAACAACGATCCCGGCTCGGACGATATCTTCCGCGTGATCGACACGCTCCCGCGTGAGACGTTCCGGGTTCTGCCCTCGATGCGGTTCCGGCATTTTTCGGAGTTGATGAAGAACGCGGCGGCCCTGATCGGCAATTCCAGCACAGTCGTGCGCGAGGCGCCGTTCCTAGGGGTTCCATCGCTCGATATCGGCACGCGGCAGACCAACCGCGCGATCTCTCAAGCGGTGAAGAACTGTCCCGCCGCCGACGACGCGGCCATTCAGGCGTTTCTGCGCGGGGAGTGGGCAAAGCCCCTGCCGCGCCATGCGGGGTATGGCACGGGGGGCGCG
>CALCPC010000045.1 GCA_937900975.1 uncultured Paracoccaceae bacterium | reverse complement strand
CGCCTCGGCCGCCGCAGCGATCCCATCGGGGCTGAGCCCGGTTTTCAGATCGCCGAGCACCGCGCGGATCCGCTCATCCGGCAAGGGCTCTCCGATGACGCCGGTGGACGAAAGAAACACCCGCTCGGGCGCAACGTCCAACGCCGCAGCGGTTGCGTCCGCCAGCCGCTGCGTGCTGTCCAGGCCGTTCTGGCCCGTAAAGGCGTTGGCGTTCCCCGCATTGACCAGGATCGCAAAGCCCGGGCCGGGCGTCGACGCCGCCAGCGCCGCCTCACACCACAGAACGGGCGCGGCGCGGGTTGCCGATTGCGTGAACACACCGGCCATCGCGGCGCCCGGGACGATGTCGGCCAACATCACATCGCGTCTGCCCTGATACCGAACCCCCGCCACAGCGGTGGCAAAGCGACCGCCATCAACGGGCGGGATCGCGGGAAAGGCCGCCGGCGCGAGCGGAGAGCGGGGCGGCCGGGCCATGTTAGGGCAGGCTGGCGCTGTCGCGGATTGCGGTGGCGGGGACGTCGCTGCTCAAATCCTCAAACGCCGTGCTGTCGCGCAGGCCGGCAATATGCGCCTCCAGCCGTCCTTGGCGGACCTGGCGGGCGAAATCGGCGCGGGTCTCCTCAAAGGTCGGTTTCGGCTTTTCGCGCGTGTCGTTCAGCTTGATGACATGCCAGCCGAACTGCGTCTGAACCGGTCCCGCCAACGCCCCGGGCTCCATCCCTTGAACGGCCTGGTCGAACGCCGGCACCATGGCGCCGGCACCGAACCAGCCAAGATCGCCGCCGTTCGGCCCCGAAGGCCCGGTGCTTTTCTCCGCCGCCGTTTCGGCGAAATCGGCGCCGGCCTCCAAATCGGCCAGGATCGCCGACGCTTCCTCTTCGGTTTCGACCAGGATATGCGCGGCGCTGTACTCTAGCTCGGCAGGCAGTGCGCCGATCTCGGCCTCATAAGCGGCGCGCACCTCAGCCTCATCCGGTTCGGCCGACAGAATTGACCCGATGATCTCACGCGCGTAAAGCGCGCGCTGCTCATTCTCCAGCATCACGGCGACACCCGCCGGGATATCGCCCGCGGCGGCCAGTTCTTGGGCCAACAACTCCTGATCGATCAACTGATCGACGATGCCGCGAAACAGCGCCTCGTCGGGCAGTTGCTGATACTGCTCGGGCAATTGCGCGACCATCAACGTGACGTGACCCAGCGTGATCTCCGTCTCACCGACGCGGGCAATCACCGTCTCGGCGCTGTAGGGCGCTGCGGCATGTTCATCGGCCAGAAGAGGAGGGGCGAGGCCGAGAACAGCGGCCACCGCCAGGCTGCGGGAAAGGAATGTCATAAGTTCTCCCAACTCTCGGGCGTCCCGGATGGATCGCCCGGCGGGCGGCGTTGACAGGGATGCGCCCGCTGCTTAGATCAAGCCGGTCGCACATGGGCTGTGCCTTCTTCGCCACTTAAAGCGTCACGCCCGGGGCGGCAAGGGCCGGATCCGCGGCGGAACCACGCTGCGCCCTACCGGCCCGTCGGACAGATGTCAGAAGAGACGGGACAACGATGCTGGGCCTCGGGACGATACAAAAAAAGGTCTTCGGAACGCCGAATGACCGCAAGCTAAAGGCGGTGCGCCCCCTCGTCGCCCAAATCAATGCGCTGGAGCCAGAGTTTCAGGCGCTCGACGATGCAAGCCTGACGGGGAAAACGGCGGAGTTCCGGGCCCGGCTCGACGCGGGTGAGACGCTGGACGATCTTTTGCCAGAGGCATTTGCCTGCGCGCGCGAAGCGGCGGTCCGCACACTGGGCCTGCGCCCTTTCGACGTTCAGCTGATGGGCGGTATTTTCCTCCACCAGGGCAATATATCCGAGATGAAGACGGGTGAGGGCAAAACGCTGATGGCGACACTGCCCGTCTATCTTAACGCGCTGACGGGGCGCGGGGTGCATGTGGTGACCGTCAACGACTATCTCGCCAGCCGCGATGCCGCGTGGATGGGCAACGTCTATGCGATGCTGGGCCTGAGTGTCGGCGTCGTTGTGCCCGGCATGGATGGGCCGCAAAAGCAGGCCGCCTATGCCGCCGATGTGACTTATGGCACCAATAACGAGTACGGGTTCGACTATCTCCGCGACAACATGAAGACCGATCTACGCGACGTGTTCCAGCGCGATCACTATTTCGCGATTGTCGATGAGGTGGATTCGATCCTGATCGATGAGGCGCGCACCCCGCTGATCATCTCTGGCCCGTCCGAGGACCGCTCAGACCTTTATGTCACCATCGACACGGTCATCCCGAACCTGACGGAGGCGCATTTCGAGATTGACGAGAAAATGCGCCAGGCCACGCTGACCGAAGATGGGAACGAGGCGGTGGAGCAACGGCTCCACGCAGATGGCCTGTTGAAGGCCGATGCCAGCCTTTACGATCCCGAAAGCACCAGCCTGGTCCATCACGTCACGCAAGCCTTGCGGGCGCACAAGCTGTTCACCCGCGACAAGGATTACATCGTTCGAAACGACGAGGTTATGCTGATCGATGAGTTCACGGGCCGGATGATGCAGGGCCGGCGTCTGTCCGATGGTCTGCATCAGGCGCTGGAAGCCAAAGAGGGCGTGTCGATCCGGCCCGAGAACGTGACGCTGGCCTCCGTCACCTTCCAGAACTATTTCCGCCTTTATGAAAAGCTGGGCGGCATGACCGGCACGGCGCAGACCGAGGCGGAGGAGTTCAAGACGATCTACAACCTCGGCGTGGTCGAGGTGCCCACCAACAAGCCCATCGCGCGCGTCGATGAGGATGATCGCATCTACCGCACCCAGCGCGAAAAGCACGACGCGGTGGTGGAGCGGATCAAAACCGCGCATGACAAGGGTCAGCCGACGCTTGTCGGCACGATCTCGATCGAGAAATCGGAGGCGCTGAGCGCGCTTTTGAAGAAGGCGAAAGTGCCCCACAACGTCCTGAACGCGCGGTTTCACGAACAAGAGGCGCAGATCATCGCCGATGCGGGCAAGCCCGGTGCTGTGACCATCGCGACAAACATGGCCGGGCGCGGAACCGACATCCAGCTTGGCGGAAACATGGACGCGCGGATCCGGGAAGAGATGGAGAAAGCCGGCGACGCGGCCGATCCTGCGGCGATCCGCGCGGCGGTCGAGGCGGAGATCGCGGAGGCGAAACGGCGCGCGATCGAGGCGGGCGGTCTTTTCGTTCTGGCGACCGAGCGCCACGAAAGCCGCCGCATCGACAACCAGTTGCGCGGCCGTTCGGGCCGGCAGGGCGATCCCGGCTCGACGTTGTTTTACGTCAGCCTCGAAGATGATTTGATGCGCATCTTCGGCTCTGACCGGCTCGACACGATGCTCAAACGCCTTGGCATGAAAGAGGGTGAGGCCATCGTCCATCCCTGGATCAACAAGGCGCTGGAAAAGGCGCAGATGAAGGTGGAGGCGCGCAACTTCGACGTCCGCAAGAACCTTTTGAAGTTCGACGATGTGATGAACGATCAGCGCAAAACGCTCTTCGAACAGCGCCGTGAGATCATGGAGGATGCCGATGTCGCCGAACCCATCGCCGACCTGCGCTCC
>CALCPC010000044.1 GCA_937900975.1 uncultured Paracoccaceae bacterium | reverse complement strand
CATGCCCAGCGCATTTGCGCCGCGACCAGCCGACCGTTCCGGCGGGGGTCGAAGCGGTGGTGCTGACCACGCCCGACGTCTCGCGGATCCGCATCGCGATCTGGGCTGGCGGCACGCGGGGCACCGTAATCGTGATGCCGGGGCGCACGGAATACATCGAAAAATACGGGGCGGTGGTGTCAGAGCTTTGCGCCCGTGACCTTTCTGTCGTGGTGATCGACTGGCGTGGCCAGGGCCTTTCGGCGCGTCCGATCGCCGGGCGATCCATAGGTTTCGTGCGTGATTTCGCCGAGTATCAGCAGGATCTGGCGACGGTCCTTGCGGCGCCGGAGGGTGCGCTGTTGCCAACGCCCCGCGTTTTGCTGGCGCATTCCATGGGCGGCTGTATTGCCCTGCGTGCGCTGACCGAAGGGCTGGACGTGGCCGGGGCCCTCTTTTCGGCGCCCATGTGGGGGATTGAGTTGCCAAAGCCGACGGGCCCGGTGAAAGGCGTGATCCACGCGGCCAGCCAGCTTGGTCTTGGTCAAAGCTATGCGTCCGGCACGGGACAAACGACCTATGTTCTGACGACGACGTTTGAGAAAAACACGCTGACAACGGATGCTGCGGTTTTTGAAAGGCTGGTGGCGGAGGCCCGGGCCGCGCCAGAGCTAACGCTGGGGGGGCCAAGCTACGGCTGGATTGCCGCGGCGCTGCGAGAGTTTCGCGCGCTGAACCGCGCAGCCCCGCCGAAGACGCCGATCCTCTGCTTTCTTGGCACGGCGGAATGCGTGGTCGAGCCAGGGGCGATCCGGCGCCAAACGGCGCCCCAACCCAAGGCCGCGCTGATCACGCTGGCCGGCGCGCGGCACGAAATCCTGATGGAAGACGCGCCCATCCGCGCGCAGGCCTGGGCCGAGATCGACGGATTTCTTGCGACACATCTGCCGATGGCCGGCTAAGGCGGGCTGCCCGCGGGCGGCGCGCGGCGCGAACGCTTTCGGCCGTGCGCACTGGGGCACGGGGATGCAGCGCGGTTTTCAAAGGGTCCGCGGGCTGTTGCGATATGCGCCCAAGCCCCAGACTGGCTGCAGTGTGAGGGCCACCCGGGGACCCATGGCAGCGCGCGACGCCCCCCCGGCGGCGCAGCCTAGAGCAATTTCCGTTCACATTGGATCAGAAATCGCTGTCTCAAGATCAGCAGGATGCTGATCTTGAACGCGTTTTCTGATGATGACTGACTCACTTTGAACGGAAAATGCTCCAAAGACCGCCAGCCGAGCGCACCAAACCGCGCGGCGCGTGCCACAGCCCTTGCATCGCCCTGGCACCGCAGATCCCTGCAGACCCCTAGTGTGTCGGAACGGGGCGTGCCTGCGGGTTCAGCCCGGATCTGGCACCTTTGACAGACACGCAAGCGCCGCGTTGTGCAGCGCGGGCGTCGCCGCTGCGACCACCCGGCCGCCGTGATGGGCGGGCCGGCCCCGCCAATCGGTCACGATCCCGCCCGCCGCTTGAATAACGGCCATCGGACCCTGGATGTCATAGGGTGCAAGCCCCGCCTCGACCACCAAATCGATCTGCCCCAGCGCGAGCAACGCGTAAGCATAGCAATCGGTGCCATAGCGCGTTAGCCGGACCTGATCGCGAACGGCCTCAAAGCCCAGACGCTCTTCCTCGGTCCCGATCTCTGGAAATGTGGAGAAAAGCGTGGCGTCCGCCAGATCCTGCGTGCCCCGCACGGTCAGCGGCCGCTCCTGCCCGCCGCGGCGGTAGAGCGCGCCACCGGCATGGCCCAAAAAACGTTCCCCCAAAAAGGGTTGGTCGATCAGCCCCAAGATCGGCCCGGCCCCGTCGTCGAGCGCGATCAGCGTCCCCCAGGTCGGAAGGCCCGAGATAAAGGCCCGCGTGCCATCGATTGGATCGAGAACCCAGGTCAGCCCGGAGGCGCCTTTTTGCGGTGCCTCCTCCTCCCCAAAAATTCCGTCTTGGGGCCGCGCGTCCGCCAAAACGGCCCGCATGGCCCGCTCTGCCGCGCGATCGGCCTCTGTCACCGGGTCGAAGGCCTCGCCCGCGCCCTTGTTCTCAACCGCAATCTGCGCCCGAAACTGTGGTCGCAGCACGGCCCCGGCCGCATCGGCCAGCGCCTCTGCCACGTCGATGAGCGCGCGGATATCGTCATGGGTCCGCATAAACGGTTTCAGGCGTCGCGACGCGGCGGATCACTCGCCGCGCCCCGGCTCTCAAGCAACGTCGCTGAGCACCCGCGCCAGATCGAACAGTTTTCGACGCTGCTCTTCTGGGATCGCGTAGTATGAGCGGACAAGCTCCAACGCCTCCTTGTCGGCCAAAAGATCGCCAGCCGGCTGCTGATCCGCGGGTCCCGCGGCCATATCTTCGGCGTCCAAACCTTCAAAGAAAAAGCTGATCGACACATCCAGAACGCGCCCGATATCCCAAAGCCGGGAGGCGCTGACACGGTTCATGCCCGTTTCGTATTTCTGGATTTGCTGAAATTTGATCCCGACAGCCTCACCAAGCTGTTGTTGTGTCATCCCAAGCATCCACCGACGATGCCGGATACGCTTTCCCACGTGCACATCCACCGGGTGTTTCATACCTTGTCTCCCAATTCACCACCACACCAGCCGCCCGAGCCTTGGTTACACCAGCCCGAGTGGTACCGCTCCCAAAACCTGAGAGGGACAGGGTCAAAACGCGACCTATCAACGGTATAGTATGCGGGGGCCTGGAAAAACACAACTTTGAAGAAAGTTGGTTAAAGTTTGAGAGGCTTTTGCGCGCAAACCCGCTTATTCCGCAGCCATCCGTGCCGCGCGCTTACGCTCATGCGGATCGAGGTGCCGTTTTCTAAGGCGGACATGGTTCGGCGTCACCTCCACCAATTCGTCGGTGTCGATATAGGCGATTGCCTCCTCCAGGCTTAGACGCCGCGGCGGGGTTAGCACGACGGCATCGGCTTTGCCCGACGCCCGCACATTCGTCAGCTTTTTACCCTTAAGCGGATTCACCTCAAGATCGTTGTCGCGGTTATGCTCGCCCAGGATCATGCCCTGGTAGACCTGTTCGCCGGTCGTCACGAAAAAGAGGCCGCGGTCTTCGAGGTTGAAAAGCGCATAGGCCACCGCCGTCCCGCTTTCCATCGAAATCAAAACGCCCTGCCGCCGGCCCGGGATCGCGCCCTTAAAGGGCATCCAGTCGTGGAACACACGGTTAAGCACGCCGGTGCCGCGGGGGGCGGTCAGAAACTCACCGTGATACCCGATCAGGCCGCGCGACGGGACATGGGCGACGATCCGGGGCTTGCCGCCGGCGCCGGTGCGCATTTCGGCAAGGGCGCCTTTGCGCGTCGCAAGCTTCTCGACGACCACGCCGGCATACTCCTCATCGACATCGACCGTCACTTCTTCGATGGGCTCGTGGCGCGTGCCGTCGATGTCGCGGAACAGCACTTGGGGACGCGAGATCGACAGTTCGAACCCCTCGCGCCGCATGTTCTCAATCAGAACGCCCATCTGCAACTCGCCCCGCCCGGACACTTCGAACGCTTCGCCCCCCGGCGTGTCGGCGACTTTGATCGCGACGTTGCTTTCGGCCTCTTGCAAAAGCCGGGTGCGGATGACGCGCGACTGCACCTTGTCGCCATCGCGTCCGGCAAGCGGGCTGGTGTTGATCGAGAAGGTGACAGAGATCGTCGGCGGGTCGATGGGTTGCGCCGGGATCGCCTCGGTCACGCTGAGATCGGCCAGCGTGTCGGCCACGGTCGCCTTGCTCATCCCTGCGATAGCCACGATGTCGCCGGCTTCGGCCACGTCGATCGGCTGGCGCGAAAGTCCGCGAAACGCCAGGACTTTTGACGCGCGAAACCGCTCAATCTCCGACCCATCGCGGGACAGCGCGCGGATCTGCTGCGTCGTCTTCAGCCGCCCCGCCTCGATCCGCCCGGTCAGAATACGGCCCAAAAACGGGTCCGCCGACAGGGTTGTCGCCAGCATCCGGAATGGGGCGTCGCGGTCGGCCACCTGCGCGGGCTCTGGCACATGGGCGATGATCAGGTCGAAAAGCGCCGAGAGATCTTGGCGCGCGCCCTCCAATTCGGCATCCGCCCAGCCTGCGCGACCGGACGCATAGAGCACCGGGAAATCC
>CALCPC010000043.1 GCA_937900975.1 uncultured Paracoccaceae bacterium | reverse complement strand
AAATCAAGAATGTTGCTGGTAGGAATGTTTTTCACCATGTTGTGACCCCCAAAAATCGGCGGATCTGAGCCTTGCGCATAAAAAAACCGCCCTTTTTCAAGGGCGGTTTCGGGGCAAGGCGGCGCGTTCAGGCCGCGCGCTGTCTGAAATCCAGCGCCGTGCCGTTGATGCAATGGACCAGTTTTCCCTCAATAAGCACCAAATGCCCGAGATGGGAGCCACAGCGCCGACAGACGACTTCGATCATCGTGCGCGCATTGGCGGGGTCCATGGTGTAGTTGGCGTCGCTGTCGATGTTCATCATCACGGCCAAGGGCTGTGCGTGCGCGAAAAACACCCAGCCTTTGTCAAGCTCCACCCGCCAGTCGCTATCATAGACATGCAACCCGCAGCCATGACAGTGAAAGGCGCCGGTTTCGTATTGCTTTGAAAGCGGGCTGCTGCCGGGCCATTCCGTGGCCTGGTGGCGCAGGACCTCGTACTGCTCGGGCGTCAGCTTTTCCTGCCACTCCGCATCGGTACGCTGGATCTCAAATTCGAAAGTGTCCGTCGCGGCGTGCACGGCGGGCGCGGCAAGGGCCACGGGCAGGGCGCTGCCGGCGAAGGCCGCCGTGGTCAGAAATGCGCGCCGGGCGGGGGAATGGGCTGCCATGGTCAATACTCCTGTGGTTGTGATGCGCGCTACTATAGGCGATGGCGCGATCCGGGTTGCGCAAACTGGCGTGACCGGCGCGTGCGCGACCGTCCGGGGGCGCGGTTCAGGATTGTGGCAAGGGTTATGGGCAGGCGGGCTGAGGCAGCGGTGGCGCCCGTCACGATCCGCCTGCCCGGACCGAGACGGCCTGGCGCCGGATCAAGCGCGTGCCGATCCCAAGGTGCTTTTCGGACTTCTCGGTGGGAAAGCAGGCGCCGAGCTCCGCGGCGCCCACCGGACGCAGAGCCGCCGCCAAGGGGGGCTTCCCGGCCCTTGGCGGCGCTTGTGTCGTGGCCCGTGTTAGTAGCGGTAGTGCTCAGGCTTGAACGGACCCGCGGGGGTCACGCCGATATAGTCGGCCTGATCTTCGGTCAGGTCGGTCAGCTTTACGCCGATCCGGTCGAGATGGAGCCGCGCGACCTTTTCGTCGAGATGTTTGGGAAGGATGTGCACCGTGTTGTCGTAGCGGTCCCCTTGGGTCCAAAGCTCGATCTGCGCCAGAACCTGGTTGGTAAAGGACGCCGACATCACAAAAGACGGGTGCCCTGTGGCGTTGCCAAGGTTCAAAAGCCGGCCCTCGGACAGCAGGATCATGCGGTTGCCCGAGGGCATCTCGATCATGTCCACCTGGTCCTTGATGTTGGTCCATTTGTGGTTCTTCAGCGCAGCGACCTGGATCTCATTGTCGAAATGGCCGATGTTGCCCACGATGGCCATGTCCTTCATCGCGCGCATGTGCTCGATGCGGATCACGTCCTTGTTGCCGGTGGTGGTGATGAAGATGTCGGCCTTGTCGACCACATCTTCGATCCGCACGACCTCGAACCCGTCCATCGCCGCCTGAAGCGCGCAGATCGGATCGACCTCGGTCACCTGCACCCGCGCGCCGGCGCCGCGCAAGCTGGCGGCAGAGCCTTTGCCGACATCGCCATAGCCAAGCACCAGCGCCGTTTTGCCCGCCATCATCGTGTCGGTGGCGCGACGGATACCGTCGACCAGGCTTTCCTTACAGCCGTATTTGTTATCGAATTTCGATTTGGTCACGCTGTCGTTCACGTTGATCGCGGGGAACGGCAGAAGACCCTTTTCGACCAGTTGGTAAAGCCGGTGGACGCCGGTGGTCGTCTCTTCCGACACACCTTTGATGGCGTCGCGCTGCTTGGTGAACCAGCCGGGCGCCGCTGCCATCCGCTTTCGGATTTGGGCGAAAAGCGCCTCTTCCTCCTCCGACGTTGGGACGGCGAGCAGGGCGTCTTCGCCGGCCTCGACCCGCGCGCCGAGCAGGATGTAAAGCGTGGCGTCACCGCCATCGTCGAGGATCAGGTTGGCCGTCCCTTCGGCGAAATCGAAAATCCGGTCGGCATAGGCCCAATATTCCTCCAACGTTTCGCCCTTGATGGCAAAAACGGGTGTGCCGCCTGCGGCAATCGCCGCGGCCGCGTGATCCTGCGTCGAGAAGATGTTGCACGAGGCCCAGCGCACGTCGGCGCCAAGCTCTGTCAATGTCTCGATCAGAACGGCAGTCTGGATCGTCATGTGAAGCGAGCCCGCGATCCGCGCCCCGGCCAGCGGCTTGATGCCCCCGAACTCAGTGCGCAGCGCCATCAGGCCCGGCATCTCCGTTTCGGCAATATCCAGCTCTTTGCGCCCAAATTCCGCGAGCGCGATGTCTTTGACGATATAGTCGTGGCCCTGATCGTCCGGCATGGGAGCATTCCTTTGAAACCAAATCTGCGCGGCATGTAGCACCACGGCGCCCGGTCGGCAACGCCGCCTGCGGTTTTGGCAAAGGCCAGCCGACCGGCGTTTACGTTTGCCTCAGATCTGTCGCCTAGGTTTGCACGCGGTGGACCTGGGGTATGTGACATGGATGATGACGGTCTCGACGGCTCTGCCGCGGCGGGGCAAAGCCTGTCGGCGGCGGGCAACGATTGGTGGGCTTTCCTGACAATGGTGCTGCCCGTCGTTTTGGCGACGCTCGCGCTGATTGCAACGCGTGAGGCAGCCCGGGTTTGGGCCGAGCGGCGGGCGGTGAAAAAAGCGGTCGTCACGCCGGACCCTGGGCAAAGCGCGCTGCATCAAAAGCGGCTGCGCCGACTGCGGCATCGCCGCCAGCGCTGATGCCGCCCGGCCGCGTTTGGCTCGGGGGCTTGGCCTGCCCGGTCAGACAGGCTAGCACGCGCAGAAAACGGGGGATGCCTGTGGCGCGGGCGTGGCAACGGATGCTGTCGGGGCGGCGGCTGGACCTTTTGGATCCGGCCCCGCTCGATATCGAGATCGAAGACATCGCCCACGGGCTTGCCTTCGTGGCCCGCTGGAACGGTCAAACAGCGGGGGACTACCCCTATTCGGTGGCTGAGCACTCTCTCCTGGTTGAAGCGCTGCTGGATCTTATCGATCCGAAACTGGATCACCGCTGGCGGTTGGCCGCACTGCTCCACGATGCCCCGGAATATGTGATCGGTGACATGATCTCACCGGTGAAGGCCGCCGTCGGACCGGCCTACAAGGCGATGGACGAGCGTCTGACAGCGGCGATTCATATTCGCTTTGGTCTGCCGGCAGCGCTGCCCGCCGTGGTCAAGAAAAAGATCAAGCGTGCCGATAAGATCAGCGCTTGGCTTGAGGCGACCGAGATCGCGGGCTTTTCACGGCAGGAGGCCGACCGATTTTTCGGGGCGCCGCGTGCCGCCGACCTTACCCGCTTTACGCTGACCCCCCGCCCGCCGATGGCGGTGAAATCGGCCTTTCTCGCGCGGTTTGCTGTCTTGGAAGGGGCGGTCAGGACGGGGTAAGCCCTGCCGGGTCCAGCCCTGCGCTGCGCGCGGGTCCGGGGCGGCGGCAGAACCGCGCCCCTGGCGCCGGTGCCGGCACTCCCCTATATCACCGTGCAAAGGCGGCAGGCCGGTAGTGAGGAAGGACAACTGATGCTCGAATTCGGACAGGCAGCGACGGCGCCGGCGGCGGACCTGGTCAAGGACGGATCCGAGGCGACGTTCATGGATGATGTGATCGAGGCGTCGAAAACCGTGCCCGTGATCGTCGATTTCTGGGCACCCTGGTGCGGGCCCTGTAAAACGCTTGGTCCCGCGCTGGAGGCGGAGGTCGCAGCGGCGCGTGGCAAGGTCAAGATGGTCAAGATCGACGTTGATCAAAACCAGATGCTGGCCCAGCAAATGCGCATTCAGTCGATCCCCGCGGTCTATGCCTTTATCAATGGGCAGCCGGTCGATGGGTTCATGGGCGCCCAGTCGCCCGCACAGATCAAGCACTTTGTCGAAACGCTGATCAAAAACAGCCCCGCCGGCGATGGCGGGCTTGGCGAGGCGATTGCCGCGGCCAACGAAATGCTGGCCGAAGGCGCTGTCACGGACGCCGCCCAGACTTTTGCCGCCATTCTGGGCGAAGAGCCCGAGAACCTTGAGGCACTGGCCGGGCTTGCCCGCTGCCATATCGCGCTGGGCGAAACCGATCAGGCGCGCGCGATCCTCGACAGCGCGCCGGAAGACAAGCGCAGCGACCCCGCGCTTGCCGCCGTCTATGCGGAGCTTGATCTTGCCGCCGAAACCGCCGAGGCCGGCGAAGTGGCGGAGTTGCGCGCAAAAATCGCCGCAGACCCGGGCGATCTGCAAGCGCGGCTCGACCTTGCGATGGCCGAAATCGCCGCCCGCGACAACGAGGCGGCGGTCGAAACGCTGCTTGAGCTTTTTCGCCGCGACCGAGAGTGGGGCGAGGGCGCCGCAAAGACCCAGCTTTTCAAGCTTTTCGACATGCTGGGGCCAAAGGATCCTTTGGCGCAAAAGGGGCGCAGACGCTTGTCTTCAATGATTTTCGCCTAGGTTTTCGCCCAGACGTAAAGGGCATGACATGGTCAAAAACTTTCAGCTCAGCGAAATGCCGAGCGCGATCCCCGTATTCCCTCTGCCTGGCGCGCTCCTCCTGCCGCGGGCGCGACTGCCGCTGAATATCTTTGAGCCGCGCTATCTTGCGATGCTTGATGACACGCTGAAGACATCGGATCGCCTGATCGGCATGGTGCAGCCGATCCAGGTGCCCGACGGTGCCACGTCGGGGCGGCTGCACCAGATCGGTTGCGCCGGGCGTGTCACGACGTTCCAGGAAACTGAGGACGGGCGGTACATGATCTCCCTCAGCGGCATCAGCCGGTTTCGGATTAAGGACACGGTGGAGGGTTTCGCGCCCTATCTAAAGGCCGATATCACCTGGACGAGCTTTGAGCGCGATCTGGGCCGGCGCGAGACCGATCATGGCTTCGACCGGCCCGCATTCTTGGACGTGTTGCACCGATTTTTTGAAACCGCGCAGCTTCAGTCGGACTGGGACAGTCTGAAAGAGGCCGAGGAGGAATTGCTGATCAACTCGCTTTCGATGCTCTGCCCGTTCGACCCGGAGGAGAAACAGGCCTTGCTCGAAGCGCCGACACTGCAAAATCGGCGCGAAACGCTGGTCACGTTGATGGAGTTTGCGCTGCGCGGCGGCGATGACGAAAGCGGGGCGATGCAGTGAGCGACGCCGCAGCGCCCCCAGGCGAGGACCCGATCGACCGGCATCTTTTGGAAACCTTGGTCTGTCCCCTAACCCGCTCAACGCTCCGCTATGACCGGAGCGCGCAGGAACTGATATCGGAGGGCGCAGCCCTGGCCTATCCGATTCGAAACGGAATCCCCGTGATGCTGGTCGACGAGGCGCGACGGATCGAAGACTGAAAACTGTTCACCTCTAACTGCAGAAAGTTGGCAGTTGAAGATCACCATTTGGAAGGTTTGAGGTCAGGAAACCCTCACCGAAAACGGTCGCGAACGCCCCGTGCGCCCTAAGGTCCGGTCCCTGGCAAAAAAAGCCCAACGCTGCGGGTTCCGCCGCGGGCCAGCGCCGCAGCGGCCGTCGATCTCGCCCGGTTTGCACGATCAGAATGGATGCGCTGGGGTGCCAAAAGCGTTTCGGGATTGGCCTGGATCCCATAACGGCGTCTGAAATCAGAGATTTCATCGCGTTCTGGGGTGCTTGATGTCTTAGGTCTTCGACGAAACGCCGTGGGCGCAGCGTATAGACGCCGTGTTTTTCTGGGGCTGGGTTTTGCCGGTCGGTGGACAAGACGACCCTGAAACCCGCGAAAGCCGGGCGGCGTTAGAACCCGGTCGGGGCGGCGTCGGATGAGGATCCAGCGGCTGCCCGGAAAGCTGGGCCGTCGGGCGCTGCGGGGCGCCGGCTCGCCCGCCTTCTGCCATCGACCAGGTCGCGCGCCAAAGCAGTTTTGCGTTCAAGCGGAAACACGCGCCATCAGCTCAGCGAATTTGCCCTAGAGCAATTTCCGTTCACATTGGATCAGAAATCGCTGTCTCAAGATCAGCATCGTGCTGATCTTGAACGCGTTTTCTGATGAAGACTGAGTCAATCTGAACGGAAAATGCTCTAAAACACGCGATAGGTTGTCGAGGCCCAAAGCGTGGTCCAGATCGTGCCCATCTGCTCGCGCATCCGCGAGGAGGAGGGACGGATCATCACCGCGTTCACCATCACCTCCGCCGGACCGCTCGGCACGCTGAAACGCCCTTGCGCGTCGGTGGTCAACTCGATCTTTTCCACCGCCTCACCGCGTTTTAAAAACACGAACGCCGGCGCATTGGCGCGCGGCTGACCGCGGTAGAGCAGGCGGAAGCGCGTGTCGCCTTGGTCGGTGTAGGGATTGGTCTCGGCCACAAGCTCAAACCCAAGGCCAAGCGCGCGATCCGAACCCTGCCCATCGCCCACTGCGATCAGCGCTTTGGCAAAGCGAAAGTAGCCTTCGGAAATATCCTGTGTTGGCAAACCCTCGGCCAGGTGCTGGGCCAAGGCTGCCTCAAGCCTTTTGCCGCGCAGAAATGCCTCAAACTTTGTTAAGTCGTCATAGGTCAGGCGCGACGCCGTCGAGGTGTGGTAAAGGATGTTCAGCCCGGGTCCAAGCGGTCTGGTCTGCACCGCTGGGCGTTGGCCATTGTCCCCCATCAGCCGCCCCGTCGCGTCGCCAAGCGCAATGCCCGATTGCGCATACCCGCGCGCAGAATACGACAGTTCCACGCCCTCAAAGAACTCACCATTGCGCGCGCGCGCCGCGATCCGCTCCCCCGGTGCGACGCGGTAGGCCAAAGGCTCCAACCAAAACTCATGGGCCATGGCCGGCCATGCGGTGGTCAGAAGCACAAGGGCGATAAGGCGTCGGAGCATGTGGGCACCTTTCATGGGGTTGACGGCCTTGGGTTTAGCACGTCCGGTTGCGCGATGGACACAGAACTTGCAACCCCGGGCGATGTTGCCTCCCTTCACGATTTGGCGCGCGCGGCCTTCGCGCCCTATACGGCGCGCATCGGACAAGCGCCCGCACCGATGTCTGAGGATTTCGCAGCCCGGGTGGCGGCCGGCGCTGTCACGCTTGCGCGGGTGGAGGGTCGCATCGTGGGGTATGCAGTGACCGAGTGGCGGGGAACCACGCTGCATATCGCCGCCTTCGCGCTGGATCCAGATCGCCAGCGCCAGGGGCTGGGCGGCCGGTTCTTAAGACTTTTGGAGCGTGGGGCAGCCGCAGCCGGTGCCGCGCGCCTCTCGCTTTATACCAATGCGGCGATGCAGGAAGCCCGCGCCTTCTATCCAAAGCAGGGATTTCTGGAGACCGCCCGCAGGCGAGAAGACGGGTTTGATCGGGTCTATTTCGAAAAGCCGCTTCCAGGGCCGACGTCGGAATGATGCGCATCGCTGCGCAAGGGCGGCTTTGTCGCGGGAGCCGAGCAGGCACCAGCAACCGCGCTGCGCCAACCGGGTGCCAGCCGGAAACGGCGCACACCGGGGTTGGCACCCCGCGCGCCTTTGCAATGGCTCCCAAGGCTCCTTCACGCAGCGGCCAGGCTGCTTTCTGGCCACGGGCAGGCCATGATGCCCAGCGGCACGGGCAGCCCATGATGCCCAGCGTCACTGGCGGGTCTTGATCTTGCCAAACCGGCCGTTTTTTCCTTTTCTGGATAAACTTGAACCGACCCCCAACGCGGGGCTCGGTTTCCGACCCATCTCAGAAAGGTTTTGAACGCGGCATGGTCGAACCGACACGCTTGCGCGCAGCATTCGAAGATCAGGCGGCGGCGTGCTTGGCCCTTGACGCGCCCTTCACGGCACAGCTTATCCGCTGTTGCCCGGATGCGATCGATGACAGAACCGCGGTCGGGCAACGGCTTTTGGAGTGGCCGGGCGACCCCAGCCCCTGGGGCGATGTCGTGCCGCTTCGGCTGGCCGGGGCCTTTCACGGGTTGGTTCGCAGAGGACAGTTGCCAGAGCTCGCGTCTTTTTATCCACCGGCGCCAGTGCATGAAGACGCCGCGCTGAGAGCCGCGCTTGCGCGGGCCATGCGCACCCGGGACAGCGACCTCCTGCCCTGGCTCGACACCCCACCGCAGACCAATGAGGTGGGACGGTCGGGCGTTGTGTGGCCGGGTTTGATGGCCATCGCGGCCCGGACGGGACAGCCTCAGGCGATTTTCGAACTGGGCTCCAGCGGCGGGTTGAACCTGGTACCGGACCGCCTGGCCTACTGCCTTGGCGGGCGGCGCGTCGGCGCGGCCGAAAGCCCGATTACCCTCACGCCGGATTGGCGCGGACCGCCGCCCGAAGGCCCGGATCCAAAGATCGTCGCGCGCCGGGGTTGCGATCTCGCCCCGCGCGACATCAGCGATCCCCAAACGCAAGAACGGCTTTTGGCGTATCTGTGGCCGGATCAACCCTTGCGTCTGCGACGGATGACCGATGCGATCGGCCTGGCCAAAGAGGCCGGTATCCGGGTCGAGCGGGCAGAGGCCGCGGCCTGGCTTGCAACAGTGCTCGCCGCACCGCAGGCGCCTGGAACAACGCGGGTGGTGATGCACACCATCGCTGTGCAATATTTTCCGCGCGAAAGCCGGGCAGAAATCGATGCGCTGATGGCGGCGGCTGGCGCCCGCGCCGATGCGGCCCGGCCGCTGGCCCGTTTGGGTTTCGAGATGCGCGCCAGCGCCGGCCCGCCGCGACTGACCCTTCAGCTTTGGCCCGGTGGGGCGGTGCAGACTTTGGCCGAAGCGCACCCGCACGGGACGTGGATCCGCTGGGGCACCGTTGCATCCTAGTGCGGATGGTTCTTGAGCGTCGGGGCGTCTATGATCCGCGAGCGGAACCAAATGTCTGTCGTCGCGGCGAACCGGGCCGCCCCCCGCGGGCCTTGGCGCATCATCCGCGAACGGCGCCCCCCCGCAACCTCAAAAGGATACGCTTATGCCGGGCTCGACCAAGAAAACCGTCATCATCACTGGGGCAAGCCGTGGGATCGGCGCCGCGGCGGCGCGCCGATTTGCCGACGCGGGCGCAGCCGTGCTGCTGGCCGCCCGATCCACTGCGCCTATCGAAGCGCTCGCGGCCGAGATCACAGCGGCGGGCGGGATCGCCCATGCGCAGGCATGCGATGTCAGCCGCTGGGAGGACGTATCGGCGCTGGTTGAGCGGGTGCAGGACACCTGGGGGCAGCTTGACGTTCTGGTGAACTATGCGGGGGTTATTGAGCCGATTGGCAGCCTTGCGACCTCCGATCCCGGGCAGTGGGGGAACAGCATCGATATCAATCTTAAAGGCACCTATTACGGGATGCGCGCGGCGTTGCCTGTGATGGCGCGGCAAGGTTCGGGCGTGATCGTCAACGTCTCCTCCGGTGCCGCGCAGGGCCCGAACGAGGGGTGGAGCGCGTACTGCTCGGGCAAGGCGGGCGCGTTTATGCTGACCCGGGCGGGCCAGTTGGAGGCGCCGACAGGCGTGCGTGTCATCGGACTGTCGCCGGGGACCGTGGCGACGGATATGCAAGTCAAGATCCGCGCCTCGGGCATCAACCGCGTCTCGCGGCTGCTTCCAAGCGATCATATCCCCGCCGCATGGGCCGCCGAGGCGATCCTTTGGCTTACAACCGATGACGCGGCCGAATTCGCCGGGACCGATGTCAGCCTCCGCGACCCCAACATTCGCACCCGGGCCGGGATTGGCGGCGCGAGCGGCGGGGGCTGATCTAGGAGAGATCGCGCAAGCCAGGACGCACCAGCGCAGCGCCGCCCAGCGCTGTGCCGACCCCGTCCGGTCGCATCGGCGTGCGCAAGCACGACGTCGCGCGGCCCAAAAGACCGACCATGTGCGCTTTCTACGCCCAGACCCGTCCGCCCGACACAAAGACAGTTCTGCGGGGGGGGGCCGCGCCGCGTCCTTCAAGCGGTGTTGGCGTCCCGCGGTTTGCGCCCGGGCCCGGCCGCCCGACCCAGGGCCCGCGAGGAAGCGCCCCCCCCCCGAACGTCATGCGGTAT
>CALCPC010000042.1 GCA_937900975.1 uncultured Paracoccaceae bacterium | reverse complement strand
TCTCTGCCCCGCCAGCGGATAAGTCGACGATTTGGCGGAAGATCTGCCTGGTGGACCGAATTTTTGTCGCAGGGGACGGCAGCCGCTGGGCCAAGCTATCGACGCCAGAGGACCTTTCGGCGGAGGACGCGCTTGGCTATGCGTCCGATGGCGCCGAGGAGGTCTGGACACTGACGCGAGAGGGGCGGCGGCGCAGTCTGCGCGCGGGTCAGCGGCTGTCGTCCAACAATGGTGAGATGCTGGCCGAGATGGCGGCCGGGGGCGCAGGCGTGGCGCTTTTGCCCCGCTTTATCGTCGAAAAGGCCCTGCGGTCCGGGCGGCTTTGCCAGGTTCTCAGCGGCTGGGCGCCGCCGGACATTTGGCTCACACTCTTTTACCCGCCTTACGACCGGCTTCCCCCACGGGTCGCCACGTTTTCGAATTTCTTTGAGACCTATGTGACCGAGACCCACCCGTTATCGGCCGTTTTGGCGCGGACCGCTGGGTAGCGCACGCTGAAAAGCGCGCGCGCGCAACACCCAGCGTGCGCGTGATAGGCCCAGCCGCAACGATCCGGTCTTTGCGCCCGGCAGTGTTGGTTGGGGGGGCGATGGCTCACGAAAAATTGGTTAACGAAGTGGGTCGGTGTAAACCTTTTGTTAACCCCTCGGCCCGTTCCTTGATCGATGCGGCGCGCCTTGGCCGGCTTGGCACCTCGACGTCGCATACGTGGTGTGACGAGGATGCGCAGGGGGGCGCGGGCACATGATACCAGAGGTCGATGTCGCGGCGCTCCTTGCCGATCCCCATGGGCAGTTTCGGGCGCTGCGCGCGCAGCATCCCGTGGTGCAGATCATGCCCGGCCTTTACCTGGTGCTGCGCCATGCCGATGTTCTGGCCGCCGCGTCCGATCCTGCGCTGCATCAGATGCAAGGTGCCGACTATGTCGCGCTTGCCGGTATCCCGCGCGGCCCGGTGGCTGAGTTTCTGACCCGGATCATGGTCTTTGACGCAAGCGCGGGACATTTGGTCAAACGCCGGCCCTTCAACACCGCCCTGTCCTTTCCCAAGGTCGACACGATGCGCGCCAAAATCCAGGGCATCGCAAAAGCCCATGTCGATGATCTGCCCGTGGGAACCCCGTTCGATCTGGTGTCGGCGCTTTCCGCGCGGCTGCCGACAGCCGTGATTTGCGGCATCCTTGGCTTTGAAACCGACGGTCCGGAACGCGCGTGGATCCTTGCGCGGGTCGAGATCCTGTCAAAATCGCTCGCCCCCATTTACCCGATGGAGGAGCATGGCGAGATCGAAGCCGCGGTCGTGGACCTGACGGCACATGTCTCAAAGGCCCTGGCGGCGCGGCAGTCCGCGCGGCGCGACGATCTTTTGACCGCCTTGCTCAGCACGCGCGGCGACCTTCGCCTCGACGATCTGGTGATGCAGATCGTGGGCATGTTGATGGCCGGCAGCGACACGACGCGCAGCGCCTTGGCCGTCGCCGCGTCCTATCTGCTGGCCGATTGGGGCACCTATGACGCCGACCCTGAGCCTGCGATTTGGGAGGCGCTGCGGCTGGACGCCCCGGTCGGCACGCTGCCGCTTTGGACCGATTCTGATTGGCCTGTTCCCGTCCGCGGCTGTGCCGGTCCCGGCTGCTCTATCGTCTCTCTGCCTTCGCTCAGCGCGTTGCGCGATCCCGCCGTGTTTCCAGACCCCGACACGTTCAAGGCCGACCGCGCACCCCCAAGGGATTTGGTCTTCGGCAAAGGCGCGCACCGCTGCATGGGCAGCCGGATCGCGATGATCGAAATCGAAGAGACGTTGCGCGCGCTTCACCGCCGTTTTGCCCGCTTTGACATCCCCGCGCCGGCCCGCATGCAGGGGTTCGGTGGCATCCGCCGGGCAGACCCCTTTGTGATCACTGGATATGAGGGACCCCCCTGATGCCGCTTGTTGAACTTACCATCGACGAAACCGCCACGCTCGAAACGGAGGCGGTGGCGACAGCGCTTTGCGATCTGGTGATCGCGACACTCGGCGGCGATCCCGCGAACCCCGCGACGCAAGAGATCACGCGCTGCGAGGTCACCCGCCGTGCCATCCGCTCGGCCGGGCAAGCAGCGCCCCGGGCCGCGCGGGTGCGCTATACAATGCCGGCTGGCAGTCTTTCCCGCGTGCGCAAGGCCCGGTTGGCAGCGCGGACCACTCGCTTGGTTTTGGCGCACCAGGCCCGGCCGGAGTGCGATCCGGGATATGATGTTTGGGTAACCTTTGAGGAAACCGCCTATTTCGCAGCGGCCGGTCAGTTCTGGACGCCGCGCGAGATTGCGCGCTGGGTGTTGTCGCCCCGGCTGATCGCGGCGGAATGATCGTCCCGCGACCGGGGTTTCCGACACTGCTGCGGCAGAACCGGTGGCGCGGACACGGGGGGCGGCTGGCGCATTTAGGCTGTTCGGGAAAAACCGGGACCCCTTACCGCTGCCCGAGATCATAGATTGCATCGCTGTATGGGGCGCCTGATGACATAGGTGTCGCCCGGGATGCTAGAATCCGGCCAAACCGCAACCGTCATGATCGGAAAACGCTTCAGGCCAGCGCCCCGAGGAATCTGAATGCGCTTAACACGCAGGGCGACCGAAACGCTTTAGCGCCCCCGTGCTGTCCGCGCCCGCAGATCTTCGGCCAAATCCTGGAGCCTGTCGAGAAACCAAAGGTTTGAGAGGTCGCGCAGATCGGGCTCTTCCCCCGTTGCTTCCTCTGCGGCGTCGAGCGCGAGGATTGATGCGTTGCACAAATCATGGGCCCGCCCCGGCGCACCCCGACACAGCAACCGGTAGCGGACGTCGCCAAGCCGCGCGCGCAAGCGGCGATTGAAAGCGCGCGCCGCGCGCATCAACTCCTCCTCTGAAAAGGCATCGCGGTACATTGGCGTTGTATCCAGCAGCCAGGGGTCCACACCACCCCACCGCGCGCATATCACATATCACGAAGGGAATCTGTCGATTTATGGCCCAAGCCTTCGCGCAGCGGCCGCAACAGCCTTTGGATACGGACCAGTGGGGCCTCGTGGCTAGGCCTGCCGCGCATGCAGGATGCGGCCGAGCAGGTTGAGCAGAAGTTGCGCCGCAAGGATCGCCGTGGTTCCGGTTTGGTCATAGTCGGGCGCAACCTCGACCAGGTCGATCCCCACAATCGGTTGGCGCGCGGCCAAGATCGCCAGAAGCTCAAGCACCTCGTAATAAAGAAATCCCCCATGGCTCGGCGTTCCGGTGCCGGGGGCAATCGAGGGATCGAAGCCATCGATATCGATGCTGAGATACAATGGGCGGTCCGCCGGCACCCGCGCCGCAACCGCCGCTACGCCAAGCCGACGGATATGGCGCACCGATAGAATGTCGGACCCCATCGCCCGTGCGGCCAGATAGCCATCGCGCGCAGTTGACGACACGTTGCGGATGCCGAATTGGCTGAGGCCAGAAATGTGGGCCTGTTCCGCCGCGCGCCGCATTGGATTGCCATGGCCATGGCGCACGCCATGACGCTCATCCACGAAATCGAGATGGGCGTCGATCTGGACCAGATGGATCGGCCCCCGGCCCGCAAACGCCGCGACGCAAGGGATGTTGACCGAATGGTCGCCGCCAAGCACGACTGGAAGGGCGCCGTCCGCCAAGATCTTGGTCACTGCCGCCTGGATATTGGCATGGCGTTGGGTGGTGTCGGTGTGAACGATGTCGGCGTCCCCTAGGTCGACGATGCGGGCGCCCTCAAGATACGTCACGTCATCCTCGTGGTCATACGCGCCGGCATGGCCGAACGCGAACAGCGTCGATGCCTCTCGGATCCCGCGCGGACCAAAGCGGGCGCCGGCGCGCCATTGGGTGCCAAAGTCGAACGGCGCGCCAAGGATGGCGACATCGGCGTCCAGCGCATCCCAATCGGGCTGGTAGGGGTATTTGCCAAAGGTTGCGATGCCGACGAAAGGCAGGTTAAGCCGACCGCGGTCGTAATCATTTGCCATCGCAGACCCCCAACCGGCGCCGCGCAAAGGATCCCGAGCGATGCCAGAGCGCCGTTCTAAGCATAGTCCTTACGCCGGGATGTGGCGCCGATGCCGGGATTGAAGGCATTGGTCGGATCGCAATCGCGGAAAAAGGCCGCCTGCGCGTCGCTTGCCTTATAGAGATGGCCAACATTGTGCTCGGCTGGATATTTCGCACCGCGCGCGTCCAAAAGGGACAGAAGCTTTGCCTTGATCGCCTTCGGCGCATGGCCCTTTTTCACAATATAGTCCTGGTGCAGGACATGGCAGAAGAAGTGCCCGTAATAGAGCTTGGCCAAAAACGCCCCTTCGATCTCGCTTGGCAAAACCTCGAACCAATCGCGGTCGTTGCGGCGCAGGGCGATATCGAGGGGGATGATATCCTCCACCACCGTGTCGTGCACGGCTTGATAGCGGATCGCGGCACCGGCGGCGGCAAACCGGTGAAGCCCCGCGATTTTGCCCTCGCGCTTGGTGCAGGCGAACCAGTCGCTGTCCGGCCCAAGCCCGGCGCTGAGATAGGTCTCCGCCTCTGCCACGCCGCCATTGTGCATCTTTAGGATCAGATGGTGGTCGTATTTGGCGCGGAACGCCTCCATCCGTTTGGGCAGCACATTGGGCCAGAGACGCGAGATAAGCTGCATCGCCCGGTCTGTCATCTGCTTGGGCAAAAGCGGCACCTTGTTCAGGCGCGCATCGATCCAGCCCTTGATGGCAAAGATTTGGGGCAGGCGGTCCGTCCCAAGCTTGTCGATCAGAACCAGCGTGTCTTTGCCATAGGTCTTTGAGATGTCGTAGCATTCCGCGTGCATATACTCGGCCGAAACGGGCAGCGCGGCGAAGCCCGACAGGATATCGCGGCGCAGCTTGGTCAGCACAGCGGTATCGTTGGTGCCAATGTAGAAAACCTGCTCTTTGGCGTTGACGGGATAGGTGTCGAGCCGGACGGCAAACACCGCAAGCTTGCCAGCGCAGCCCGCCGCCTCGTACAGCCTGCGGGTATCGGCGTTATAGCGCGCAGGGGTCGGGTCATCGACCGCGCGAACGCGTTGGTGATATTCGGTGTCAGAGGCTTTCGCGTTGCTGTCCTGGATATCGTCGGCGGTGTAATCGCCGTTTTGCAACCGCGTCAGGATCTCGTCCGGCGTGGTGCCGAGGTCGATGCCAAGATGGTTCACAAGCTCCAGCCGACCATCGGCTGTGAGCTGCGCAAAAAGCGACAGCTCGGTGTAGGAGGGTCCACGCTCGATCAACGAACCGCCGGAATTGTTGCAAACGCCGCCAATAATCGACGCGCCAATGCAGGATGAACCGATGACCGAATGCGGCTGCCGCCCCAAGGGAGTCAGGAGTTTTTCCAGCGAAAACAGCGTCGCGCCCGGAAAGCTTAAGATCTGCCGCCCCTCGTGGAGTGTTTGGATCGTTTCCATCCGAAGCGTGCTGACCACCACAGTATCGCGGTCATACTCACCGTTCGGTGTTGAGCCTTCGGTCAGCCCGGTATTGGCCGCTTGCAGGATCACGATCTTGTCCGCGGCCACGATGGCCTTGAGTGCCTGCCAAAATTCCAGCAGCGTCCCGGGCCGGATCACCGCCAAGGCCGGCCCGTCGCCAGAGCGGTAGCCCTTGCAAAACCGCTCCATCGAGCGGGGGTTGGTGATGACATAGCGGGCGCCGAGTATGGCGCGCAGGTCACGGAGAAGGGGCTCGCTCATCGCTCATCGTCTCGCTTTGCTGCGGGGCGGGGCGACCCCGATCAAGGCCCGCACAGCGGTGTTAGGCCGCGCGGCTGTGAAAGCGGATGTTGTCCCGGCTCAGTTGATCAAGCTTGGTCACGCCCATCAGCTTCATATCGCGCTCAATCTCGATTTTGAGATTGCCAAGCGCCTTTGCAACCCCCGCCTCGCCCGCGGCGGCCAAGGCATAAAGGTAAAGCCGCCCGCCCGAACAGGCTTTCGCGCCGACGGACAACGCCTTTAGGATATGGGTTCCACGTTGAATGCCGCCCTCGCACACGACGTCGAGCTTATCGCCGACCGCATCCACGATCTCGGCAAGCTGATCGAACGGGCTGCGTGATCCGTCAAGCTGCCGGCCGCCATGGTTCGAGACCATAATGCCCGTGCAGCCGATATCGACGGCCCGCTTGGCGTCCTCGACACTCATAATCCCCTTCAGCGCGAACTGCCCGCCCCATTTGGCGCACAGCGCTTCGGCATCCTTCCAGTTCATCGATTGGTCGAGCATCGTCGAGAAATAATTGCCCACCGATACGGCCAGGTTGGTGCCCTGATCGACATGACCGGACAAATGCGGCATGTCGAATTTCTCCTTGGTGTAGAAATTCCACGCCCACATCGGGTGGAGCGCGAAACTCATCACCGAGGCCGGCGTCAGTTTGGGGGGAGAGGTGAAGCCCGTGCGAAGATCCCGCTCCCGGTTGCCGCCGGTGATCGTGTCGACCGTCAGCGCCATCACGTTGAACCCCGCGGCCTTTGCACGCTCCAACAAGGCGTCGTTCAGACCCCGGTCCTTGTGGAAATAGAATTGGAACATCTTCGGCCCGGGCGCGAGTTTCGCGATTTCCTCGACAGTAACAGTCGCAAGCGAGGAGACGCCGAACATGGTGCCATGGGTGCTGGCAGCCTTGGCGACCGCGCGCTCCCCCTGCCAATGAAACAGCCGTTGCAGCGCGGTCGGCGCGCAATAAACAGGCATGTCAAGCTTTTGCCCCATCACCTCCACCGACATGTCCACGCTTTCCACCCCGGCCAAAACATTGGGGACAAGATCGCAGTCGCCATAGGCCTCGGTGTAGCGGCGGTAGGTTTGCTCTTCATCGGCCGCGCCGTCGATATAGTGGAAGATCGGTGCGGGCAGACGGCTCTTGGCCAGCTTGCGAAAGTCTAGAAAATTATGGCACGCGTCCAGGCACATCGGTCTTGACTCCCCGCTCGTTAGAGTTATGGTAGCGGAAAACCCAGGCCCCGGCTAGGGTCGCCGGTATCGAGATCTCACCCCAATGCGGCGCCAATCGACGCGCCGGCGATGGCCCAGCCGCCATCGGCGCCAAGGATCTGGCCGTTGACATAGCCGGCCGCCGAGGAGCCGAGGAACAAACAGGCAAGCGCCACATCCTCTGGCGTGCCGAGCCGTTTTTGCGGGACGCTTTTCGCAATCATTGCGCGCGCTTTTTCGCCCGGGGCCAGGCGATCCATGCCCTCCGTTCCGTCGATGGGACCCGGCACGACACCGTTGACGCGCAGCCCCTCGCGCGCCCATTCAAGGGCCAGGCATTTGGTCACCATATCGACACCGGCCTTGGCTGCGCAGACATGCACCTGCAAGGGCATGGCCACCGTGGATTGCGGCGCCGAAATGTTGCTCAGGCTGCCGCCCGGGCGCCGCATATGCGGGTAGGCCGCCCGCATCACATGAAACGTGCCCAGCAAATCGATATCGACGACCGATTTGAACCCGTTGGGGCTAAGATCTTTGGCGAGAACTGGAAAATTGCCCGCGGCCCCAGAGATCAGGACATCGATCGGACCTGCGGTCTCGGCAAAATCCGCAAGGGCCGCCGACGCGGCCTCCGCGTCGCGCACATCGAAGGCATAGCCCTTCGCCGCCCCGGCCGGTGTTGACAGTTTGGCCACGGCGGCATCGACCTTTTCCTGCCGGCGCGAGGCGACGCCCATGCGCGCGCCGGCGGCGGCGAACGCCTCGGCGATACCAAGATTGATCCCGCTGGTGCCCCCGACAACGAAAACAGTGCAGCCGGTGTAGTCGAATTCCGCTTTCACAACGGGTCTCCTTTCCCGAGTGTATGATTGGGTCTTTTTCGACCCGTCCGATGTCTTCTAGCGCAAAGCGCCGCGTCGGCGCAGCCTTGACGCGGCGGAAGGTCGCAAAGGCAACCGGCCTTGCCCGGGCCCCCGATCCCGCCGACGCTTTGCGCGCGGCCCAGTGCTGGCGCGCCGATGCGCGGCAGGGTCCGGTTCGGTCAGCGCTGCGCCTGGCGCTCAGCGATCTTGGTGCGCAAAAGGTCGATGTGCACACGGGCCGTATAGGCGACTTGGCGATAGTGCAGCGGCAGTTTGGTCTCTGCAATGTCCGCTTCGATCCTGTCCAGCCGTTCGGCCAGATCCGACAGTTTCTCGACCGGGGCGTCGCGGGCCGTGTCCTCGATCTCGCGCAGGCTGGTGTAATGGCGCACGACACGGTGGCGCATTTGCCAGGCATAGACCGCAGGCAACAGCCGAAGCAGGGGCAGCAACAAAAACAGCGCGGGCACGAGCAGGATCGCAACCCGGTCAATCTGGGCCACGATCCAGTAGGGCAGATAGGCTTGCAGCGGGCTTGACCCCTCAACGATCAAGTCCCGCGCCTGGGCGCTGACGGGCAGGGCCAGGCCCGCGACGCTGGGGAAATCGCCGGCATCGGTGATCGCGTCGCGGCGATCGTGAACAACGCGCGCCGCCTCGATCAGCCGGTCGATCAGCGCCGGATGCAGATCGGGCTGCGCCGCCAATCTGGCGCGCAGCGCGAGCAGGCGCCGCGTCGTCCCTGGCACCGGCGGCTGCATGGAAAGCGCGCCCGAGGGCAGCGCGATGACCTGGCTTTGCGGCAAAAGCCGTGAGAGGGCACGCAGGTGATCGAGCTCAAGAAGCACAAGGTCGCCATTCTCGAAAAGCGGTTTGAGATAGGGCGCCGTCAGCGGCGCGACAAAGACCGCGGCATCCACGTCGCCCGACACAAGCGCCGCCGAAGCGCTGCTGCCGCCCCGCGGGTCGCTGAGCACGGCGCCATCGGGGAGGTTGAGCGCGCGCATCAAGCGGTCCACGGCCGCGCGGGTGCCGGAGCCCTCGGCGCCCATCGCCACCGAAACCCCCTGCCACGCCGCGATGTTGCGCGGCAAATCTGAAGCGCGGCGCGCAAAGATAAAGACCGGCTCTTGAAACATCGCGCCAAGCGCGGTCAGCGTTGGTTCCGTCTCGATCCCGCCCTGGATCAGCGCGACATCGGCCGCGCGCGCGGCCAAAAGGGCTGCGTTCTCGACAGAGCCGGCGGTCGGCCGCAAAACGACATCGATCCCGTCAGCCGCAAGACGGGCGCGATACGCTTCGGCGAACTGCCAGTATCCCCCGCCCTCGGTGCCAGCCGCGAAGACAAGGCTGCGGGGCGGTGCCAAGTCGCGGGCAAGCCACCAGATCGATATCAGCGAAAGGCCCAAGGTTAGGGCCAGAACTCCCAGTCGCACCGCGCCCCCCATGACTGCCGACGCGCCCAATCTGATCCTTGCCGGGGCCGAAAAGCAAGGCGCTGGGCTTTGGCGCCTGTCGGCCTGCGCCGAATTTGCATCCGGTCGGGGGGCAGGCGTGTTGGTTTGCGTATGAAAACACGCGGAGGGTCGACGCTGTTTTGGTGCGCGTGTTCGGTTCCGTCTGTTCCCGACAAGGGCCAAGGCAAAGCCGATCCCCGCCCGCGCACCGCAGAAGGTCGGTGATGAAGGCACCGAACAGCGCCGTTGGCAACCGGGGCGGTATCGGGACGTTGCGCGGAAAAACGCAAGCGGTGAAAAACCGCCTTGAAAACCGGGGCCCACCCTCGCCATGCTCAACCATCACCGCCAGGGAGCGCGCCCATGAACATCGCAAACACGCCCGACAGCTATTGGATGCCGTTTACGGCCAACCGTGCGTTCAAAGCGGATCCGCGCATGGTCGTCGCGGCGGAGGGGATGCATTATACCAGCGCCGACGGACGGCAGATCCTTGACGCTGCCGCGGGGCGTTGGTGCGTGAACGCGGGCCATGGCCGCGCCCGGATCCGGGAGGCGATCAAAGCGCAGGCCGATACGCTGGATTTCGCGCCCTGCTTTCAGTTCGGTCACCCCACAGCCTTTGAGCTGGCAACCCGGGTTGCGGATCTGATGCCCGAGCCGCTGTCGAAGATCTTTTTCACCAATTCGGGGTCGGAAAGCGTCGATACCGCGCTGAAGATCGCGCTGCACTATCACCGGGCGCG
>CALCPC010000041.1 GCA_937900975.1 uncultured Paracoccaceae bacterium | reverse complement strand
TTCTCAGCCAAATTGGCGCCGGCGCCATCCGGCTTTCGGCGCGCGTGGCCGATCTCAGCTTGCCGCAGCGCCAACAGGTTGAAATCGCGAAGGCGATGATGAAATCCCCGCGTCTCTTGATCTTGGACGAGGCGACATCGGCGCTCAGCGCTTCGGTGGTCGAAAGGGTGTTCGATCTTGTCCGCGCGGCGCGGGATGCGGGGACGGCGGTTCTGTTCATCTCGCACCGGTTTCATGAGATCGAGGCGCTGGCGGACCGGATTTCGGTGTTCCGCAACGGCAGCCGGGTGGCGACGTTCCCCACCGGCACGCATGATTACGCGGCGATCATCGATATGATGGTGGGCCAGAAAATCGCGGATGTCTTTCCGCCAAAACCGCCGCCGCGGGCCGAGGCGGCGCCCGTGCTCGACATCGCGCGCTTTTCCTGGAACGGCGTCGTCTCGGATGTCTCGCTGAAGGTGCGCGAGGGCCAGATTGTCGGCCTTGGCGGGCTAGACGGGCAAGGCCAAGGGGCTGCTTTGATGGGTCTTTTCGGCCTTCTCCGCCGGGTGGAGGGCCACGTTGCCATCGCTGGAACAGCCCATAAGATCGCAAGTCCCAAGGCCGCCAAACAGCCCGAAATCGCGCTGGCCTACATCCCCGAGGACCGCAAGACCGAAGGTTTGATCCTGGATCAAAGCATCCGCAGCAATCTGGAACTGGCCGCACTTGGCCGGTCGGATCTCGATGCTGGGGTCGCGGCACTGTATCGTGGAACGCTTGACCGACTGGCGCTTAAACACAGCGGGCTTGACCGGCCGGTTGCGGCGCTGTCGGGGGGCAACCAGCAAAAGGTCGTGTTGGCGAAATGGCTGGCGCTGCGGCCCCGGTGCCTCTTGCTGGCCGATCCGACCCGCGGCATCGACGTGAAAACAAAGACCGAAGTCTATGCGATGCTGCGCAAACTGGCCGACCAGGGCACGGCGATCATCCTGCTCAGCACGGATTACGAGGAACTGGTCCAGCTTTGCGATGAGACTTATGTGTTTTTCGACGGACGGGTCCAGGCGCGGCTGTCGGGCGCGGCCTTGACCCCGCAAGCGATCATCGCCGCTGCCTTGAACGTGGGTCCCCCAGGGGGCGACGCCCATGCTTGAGGCATTGCGCGCAAACCGGCGAGAGGCGTTTGCGGGACTTGTCCTGATTGCGCTGGTCGCGGCCTATCTCGCCACCCATCCACGCGGTCTGTCCACCTATGTGCTGACCATTTGGGCCAACCAGGGCCTGATCCTGGGCCTCGCCGCGGCGGCGCAGTTTTTCGCAGTGGTGGTGCGGGGGATCGACCTTTCGGTTGGTGCCGTGATGGCCCTGACAAATTGCCTTGCCTCCTACCTTCTGGACGGGTCGGCGCTGGGCATCGCGTTTGGCATGGTCATTGTGGTCGCGGCCGGGGCGCTTTGCGGGCTTTTGAACGGGCTTTTGGTTGTCTATGGCCGGATCCAGCCCATTGTCGTCACGCTGGCGACAGCGTCGGTTTTCACAGGTCTTGCGCTGATTTTGCGGCCAAGCCCCGGGGGGGCCGTGAACTATGATCTGGCCGACGCGGTGACGCTGGATCTGTTCGGGGTGCCGGTCGCGCTGATCCTGACGGCGCTGGCCGCGACGGTCTTTTGGCTGCCCTTCCGCCGCACAGGCCTTGGACTGGGGCTTTACGCGCTGGGCTCGTCCGAGCAGGCGGCGTTTCAATCGGGGATCGACACGGACCGGGTCCGGCTTGCCGCCTTTGCGTTGGCGGGGCTGTTCGGCGGCTTTGCCGGGCTTTTCTACAGCTTTGTCACCACAACCGGCGACGCGGGTATCGCTGCGGGTTTCACGCTGAACTCAATTGC
>CALCPC010000040.1 GCA_937900975.1 uncultured Paracoccaceae bacterium | reverse complement strand
CTTTTGGAAACCGCGGGCGCCGACGCGCCGGCGGTGCTGGCGCGGGCGCGCTCCAGCGAAGTGACAGCACAGCTAAACGCCACCCGGGCGCTGGCCAACGCAATCGGCCTGACCGGAACGCCCACTTTTGTGATGGGGGACCGGATGGTGCGCGGTTTTTTGCCCCGCGCCGAGATGGAGGCGGTGGTGGCCGAGGCAAAGGCGGGGCTTTGAGCCCAAAGAGGTGCGCTTCCTGCCTTTTCAGGGCCGCAACCCGGGGCTATACAGCGCTTGCCGCGAAGGCGGGCCGGGTTTCGCGGCTCTCACTTTGATGTCGGGGTACGCATGAGCGAACGGGACTACGCCAGCGATGTGGCTTTCATCGAGGCCCTTGCCGAGATGTTGCGCGCAAACGATTTGACCGAAATCGAAGTGCGGCGCGAATATGGCGAAGACAACGCGCTGGATGTCCGTGTTGCACGCCAACCCGGGGCAGTGGCCGCCGCCCCCGTGGCGGTCGCGGCCGCACCGGCCGCACCGGCGCCTGCGCCAGCGGCCGCAGCGCCCGAACCCTCGGGCGATCCCGCGCAAGATCCCGGTGCTGTCACATCGCCGATGGTCGGCACGGCCTATCTGCAGCCCGAACCGGGTTCTGCGCCCTTTGTCTCACTCGGCGACACGGTGCGCGAGGGTCAGACCCTTCTGATTATTGAGGCGATGAAGACCATGAACCAGATCCCCGCGCCGCGCGACGGCACGGTGAAGCGCATCTTGGTCGAGGATGGCGCCCCGGTTGAGTTTGGCGCGCCCCTGTTCGTGCTCGGCTAAGGCCATGTTCAAAAAGATCCTGATCGCGAACCGCGGCGAGATTGCCCTGCGCGTTATCCGCGCGTGTCAGGAGCTTGGCATAAGCTCCGTCGCTGTCCACTCCACCGCCGATGCCGATGCGATGCATGTCCGGCTGGCCGATGAAAGCGTGTGCATCGGCCCGCCCGCGGGGGCCCAAAGCTACCTCAACATCGCCAGCGTTATCTCAGCCTGTGAGATTACGGGGGCCGAGGCGATCCACCCCGGCTATGGTTTCCTGTCGGAAAACGCGGCCTTTGTCCAAGCGCTGGAAGACCACCAGATCACCTTTATCGGTCCCCGGTCCGAGCATATTTCGACCATGGGCGATAAGATCACCGCCAAGGAGACGATGCGCAAACTTGGCGTGCCGTGTGTTCCAGGCTCTGACGGGGGTGTGCCAACGCTTGGCGATGCCGAAAAAATCGCCGCCGACATGGGCTTTCCGGTACTGATCAAGGCGACGGCCGGCGGCGGCGGGCGCGGCATGAAGCTTGCCCGCGATGCCGCGGGGCTGGAGGCCGCGTTTTCCGGCGCCCGGAGTGAGGCGAAAGCGGCCTTCGGCAATGACGAGGTCTATATCGAGAAATACCTCGAACGCCCGCGCCATATCGAAGTGCAGGTTTTTGGCGACGGCAAAGGCCGCGCGGTGCATTTAGGGGAGCGGGATTGCTCGCTCCAACGCCGTCACCAGAAGGTTTTTGAGGAAGCCCCCTCGCCCGTGATCGACGCGGCGCTTCGGGCCGAGATCGGCCAAACCTGCGCCGATGCGGTCGGTGCGATGAACTATATCGGCGCGGGAACCATCGAGTTTCTCTACGAAGACGGCAAGTTCTACTTCATTGAGATGAACACCCGCCTGCAGGTGGAGCATCCGGTAACCGAAGCCGTTTTTGGTGTCGATCTGGTGCGCGAGCAAATCCGCGTGGCCGCCGGTCAAGAGATGTCGTTTCAGCAGCACGCCTTGAAGCCCACGGGCCACGCCATCGAGGTGCGAATCAACGCCGAGACCCTGCCGGAATTCCGCCCAAGCCCCGGAAAGATCAGCGCCTACCACGCGCCGGGTGGCCTGGGCGTCCGAATGGATAGCGCGATCTATGCGGGCTACACCATTCCGCCCTATTACGACAGCCTGATCGGCAAGCTGATCGTCTATGCCGATGACCGGCCGGCGGCAATGGCGCGGCTTGATCGCGCGTTGGCAGAGCTGATTGTGGATGGCATCGACACGACCGCCCCGCTCTTTACCGCACTGTTGCAAGAGGCTGATATTCAGTCGGGCGATTACACGATCCATTGGTTGGAGAAGTGGCTGGACCAGGGCTAAAGCCGCTTCTTTTTTCGTGCCACCAGTGGTCTACTTCACCCCAGGGGGATCGCGGAGCCAAGGGACGCGTCGATGCGGGATGAGGGCCAGCCGGAGATTACAGCAGAGTTGCTGTTGCAGGCCTACGCGGCGGGCGTGTTCCCGATGGCCGAACACGCCCACACGGATGAGATCTTTTGGATCGATCCAAAGACACGCGGCATTGTTCCGCTCGACAGGCTGCATGTCTCGCGTTCGCTGCGGAAAACACTCCGCCGTGGGCGGTTCGAGGTGCGCTGGGACACATGCTTTACCCGCACCGTCAGCGCCTGCGCCGATCGCAGCGAAACCTGGATCAACGCGCAGATCCTAGACCTTTACAACGATCTCTATCGCGGCGGCTATGGCCACTCGGTCGAGGTGGTGATGGATGGAAAGCTCGCAGGCGGGCTTTACGGCGTGGCGTTGGGTGGCGCTTTCTTTGGCGAAAGCATGTTCTCGGTGGAGCGGGATGCGTCCAAGATCGCGCTGGTCTATCTGGTTGCGCGGCTGCGGATGGGCGGGTTCACGTTGCTCGATACGCAGTTTGTGACCGACCACCTTCTCAGCCTCGATGCCCAGGAAATCAGCCGCAGCGCGTATCACACAC
>CALCPC010000039.1 GCA_937900975.1 uncultured Paracoccaceae bacterium | reverse complement strand
GGTCCACGATCGTTTGTGTGTTCGTCACATCATGGATTGTCGTGATAGACCCGTGGGTTATCCCGATCCCCTCGTGCAGCACCTTAACCACTGGCGCGAGGCAGTTCGTCGTACAACTCGCCGCCGTGACCAGATGGTGCGTGTCCGGGTCATAGAGGGTGTGGTTGACGCCATAGACCAGGTTCAGCGCCGGTGCGGCCTTGACCGGCGCCGACACCACGACCTTTTTTACGCCGGCGTCGTAATAGGGCGCGATCTTCTCTGGCGTTTTGAAGACGCCTGTGCAGTCGATCACCAGATCGACGCCGAGCGCCTTCAAGGGCAGGTCCTGAAGCCGCGGCGTCGTGGTCAGCCGGATCGCCTGGCCATTGATCGTCACATGCGTTTCGTCATGGGCAAAGCGGGCCGGCCAGCGTCCGGCGACCGTGGCGAACTCCAAAAGAGGGGCGTGCTGGGCGGGGGCGCCGGCGGCGTCGTTGACCAAAACGATCTCACCTGGGACGCCGTCATCGATCAGCGCGCGCAAAACGAGTTTTCCAATTCGGCCAAGGCCGTTCAGGGCAATCCTTGTCATCTGCTCCCTCAGCTTAGCTCAGCACGCCGTCGACGGCGTGCTCTTGCCCGAGGGCGTCAAGCTTGCCTTGCAGCGAGATCCTGTCGAGCGTGGCGACCGGCAGCGCCACAAACCCCATCAACCGATGGCGCAGCGTCCGGTAAGCCTCCTGGAACGCAAGCCCCCGTTCCGCCGCCGTGCCGACGACTTTGACCGGGTCCGGTATCCCCCAATGGGCGGTGATCGGCTGCCCGGGCCAGGGCGGACACTCCTCATTCGCGGCGCGATCGCAGACAGTGAAAACGAAATCCATCTGCGGCGCATCCGGCCCCTGAAACTCCGCCACGTTTTTTGCGCGCAGGGCCGAGATGTCGTGACCCCTATGGGTCAAAAGTTTGATCGCCTCTGCATTCAGCTCGGAATAGGGTTTTGTGCCGGCGGAAAAGGCCCGGAACTTGGTGCTGCCAAGCGCGCGCAACAGCGTTTCGGCGAAATCGGAGCGGGCGGAGTTGCCCGTGCAGATGAAAAGCACGTTGAACCGTGTGTCCTGCATTGAACCGTCCTTTCGGTTGCGGCGTTCAAGGGTGTGGGAGGCAAGCGGAGCGCAAAGCTCTGGCCGACCGCGGCAGCAATCGGTGATCAGAAAATCGATCAGTGCGCCGACTTCTTGCAAATCGATGCCATAGCGGATCGTGCGCCCCATGCGTGTGGCATGGACCAGACCGGCACGGCTGAGCGCGGCGACATGCACCGACAGCGTGTTGGGCTTTAGCCCGAGCGCGGCCGCGATCTCCCCCGCCGGAACACCATCGGGCGCCCGCCGGGCGAGAAGGCGGAAAACCGCAAGGCGCCCGGGATGGCCGAGGGTGGCGAGGGCTTCGGTGGCGGTTGATGATTCCATATTTCATGAATAATTGAAATATCTGGCGCGCACAACCGCGCGCGTGCAATCCGCCGCCACAGCGCCCCACGCATCGCGCCGTTTAGGACAACGCAACGGGCGGTGGTCCGCCGCGCGTTGCCAGAGCATTCGGCGTGCACCCTGCGCAAACATAGACCGCCTCAAGGCCGGCACTGCGCTGATTTAGAACGCGTTTTCCCGTTGCGACGGTATCGGTTTGAACGAAGACCGCGCCTTGTGCCCGCCCCGGGCCAGGCGCCCCTGCAAAGGTCTCAAAGCCCTGCGCAGGTCTGTCAGGCGTCGCAAGCCAGTCCCGCCTTGGGCGCATTCGGCCCAGTCCGCGGCCACCCTGCGGATCGCTGGCTCGGGCTCGGCGCCCGCATGAGGCAAAGCGCATGTGGTTGTGCGGGTGTTATGCGCCAATCCCCTGCCCGCCGGCAGGGCTGACGTTCCCGCGTGGCAAGACGGGTGCTTCGGCGGCCCCGCTTGCAGGGTCGCCGCAGCACTGGGCACCGGCGTGCACCGCCAAAAGAACCCGCGCCAACCCGCGGATGCACGCTGTCCGAAAACTGCGCTCTACGATGGCGCGTAGGACCTGGCGCGATCCGCTGAGCCAATGAGGGCGCTGATGGCCGTGATGTCCGACGCTTGGCAAGTCCCTTAGCCGCCAGATCCTTCCCAGCAACGCCGACACCTGATAAGCGCTCGCGCCCATCCGTCCCCCTTTTGCCGGGCCCATCCCTTCTTCCCGCGGCAGCGCAATCCGCCCCGCTTGCTGTTTGTGCTAGTCGTCCTGCAAGCCGGCGGGGCTATCCCTCCCGCCTGATGCTGGTGCACTTCGTCCTGCCCGCTGGCGGCTCAAGTCGCTCCACCCTCCGGCGGGCTTATGCGTTCCGCGCGCCGGCGGAGCTAGTCGTCCTGACCGATGCCGGTCCCGTCCGTCTCGCGCGCCGGTGGGGTCTTTCGTCGCGCCTGTTCTCGGGCCGGGTCTTTTGCCCCCTGAACGTCGCTTTTGCGTGGCGCGCTCAGGGGCAGAGCGCCGACTTCACCGACGCGCCCGCCTTTGCGAAATCCATCTGACCGGCGTATTTGGTCTTCAGCACGCCCATGATCTTGCCCATGTCGCGCACGCTTGTCGCGCCCGTCTCCTGGATAGCCGTCCGAACGGCGTCTTGGACTTCCGTGTCGCTTAACTGGCGCGGAAGAAAGGCG
This sequence comes from uncultured Paracoccaceae bacterium, assembly GCA_937900975.1. GTDB lineage: Bacteria > Pseudomonadota > Alphaproteobacteria > Rhodobacterales > Rhodobacteraceae > Algicella. The sequence continues at coordinate 4,657 of CALCPC010000039.1, read as the reverse complement.
CGGATAACCTCAATTTCGGCGCGTTCCCCTTCAGCCAACTCGATCCGCCCGGCCTCGTCATATGTCCGGGCGCTGTCCTCGCGCTGCTTGATCATTTTGGCCAGGATAACGCGAATCTCGGCGTCCGTGACACCGTCCTGATTGTCCTCACCCCGGGCTGCGATATCCCGATCCTTGATCGCAGCCATGATCAGGCGCAGCGTGGAAAGCCGGTCGCTTTCCTTCGCTCTCATCGCGTCCTTCATCTCGTGGGAAATGCGTTTGCGGATCATCATGACCTCATGTGCCGGGACCAAGTCATTCCAGGCTTCGCGGTGTACACCCGTTTCAGCCAATCGGCAATCGCTGTAACGGGATGAAACAGGGCGTGATGTCGGCCGCGCCCAGGGACACGGCGCCGGCATCTTGACGCGTTGCGGCGCGCGGGATACCGCTCCGCCCAAGCGATGGTGGAGATCCCAATCATGACCGCGTCCGGACCGCAAGCGGGCGAACCGCGCACGGGGCTGCGCGCCCCCACGGCCTGCCTTGTTCTGGCGGACGGACAGGTTTTCCGCGGCATAGGCTTCGGCGCGACCGGCACGGCGGTGGCGGAGCTTTGTTTCAACACCGCGATGACCGGCTATCAGGAGATTATGACCGACCCCTCTTATGCGGGGCAGATCGTGACGTTCACCTTTCCCCATATCGGCAATACCGGCGTGACCGGCGAAGACGACGAAACCGCGGATCCCGTCGCGGCCGGCATGGTCGTGCGGTGGAGCCCGACGGAGCCGTCGAACTGGCGCGCGGAGGCAGAGCTTGGCGATTGGCTGCGCCGGCGCAACCGGATCGGGATCGGGGGCGTCGACACGCGCCGCCTGACCCGCGCGATCCGCCACCAGGGCGCGCCGCATGTCGCGCTTTGCCACGATCCCTCGGGCGCGTTCGACATCATGGCCCTGCGCGCGGCGGCGGCGGCCTTTCCGGGGTTGGAGGGCATGGATCTTGCCCGCGATGTCACCTGCGCCCAATCTTATCGCTGGGAAACCGCGCGTTGGGCGTGGCCCGACGGGTATACCCCAGCACCGCAGGCCCGTCACAAGGTCGTGGCCATCGACTATGGCGCCAAACGTAACATTCTGCGCTGTCTCGCCTCGGCGGGGTGCGCTGTGCAAGTGCTGCCCGCGACCACGACGGCCGAGGCCATCCTCGCGTTGGAGCCCGACGGTCTGTTCCTCTCCAACGGGCCCGGCGACCCGGCGGCGACGGGGGCGTATGCCGTTCCGATGCTGCAGGAGGTTATGGCGCGGTCCAGAATGCCGATCTTTGGCATTTGTCTTGGCCACCAGATCCTGGCCTTGGCGTTGGGCGCGCGGACATTAAAGATGAACCACGGCCACCACGGCGCCAACCACCCGGTCAAGGATCACACGACCGGCAAGGTCGAGATTACCTCGATGAACCACGGTTTCGCCGTTGACAGCCAAACCCTGCCCGCCGGTGTGGAAGAGACGCACACGTCGCTGTTCGATGGATCGAATTGCGGGATCGCCGTGACCGGACGCCCGATTTTTTCCGTGCAATACCACCCCGAGGCCAGTCCCGGTCCGCAAGACAGTTTCTATCTTTTTGAGCGGTTTGCCGCCGCGATGGACGCCCAAAAAGGGGCTTGAGACGCGGGGTCGCGCTTGGTGGCACAGGGCGCGCCGGACGCCGGCCCGGTTTGGCGCGGGTCGGCGGAAAAACAGCGGCTTTTCGCCGCAGCAAAAGCGCCATTGTTTAGGATTTGTTAAGCATACGGGCGCACGGTCTCCCCGAAATTGGGGAGTTGTTTTGCTCAAAAACCGTGATAGGCGCCCGGTCCTCTCGCTTCCGCCCGATGCGCTGATCCGGCCGCATGGCCCGGCGCCGGTTTGGCGGGGCGACAATATTGCGGGTGTGATGCAGATCGGCCCCGGCATCGCGCTGAAGGCCCGGCGCGCCACGGCGGCGGAGCCTGCCCTTCTTCGCGGCCTCGACCCGATTGAGTGTCTGACCGCGGGCTTTGTCCCCTGGCGGCGGGTCGGTGCAACGACAGTGGTTGCCACGGATGGCCGCAGTCCGCTGGAAACCATTCTGGAAAAACTGCCAGGGAGAGACGGGCGCGTCGTCTTCGCCCCAGCCAGCCAGCGCGAGGTTCAAAAGGCGATCCAAAGCCTTTTCGCACCGCGCCTTGCCGCGCGTGCGCGCAACCGAACGGACGAGGCATTTTCCTGCCGGGGCTGGATGGACGCGCCGCTTTACCGACTTTGGCCGCTTCTGGCGCTCGGCGTTCTGGCGCTTGGCCTCGCGGCTCCTTATTTCCTTCTCGGTGGTTTGCTGTTGTGGATCAGCCTGGTCAATTTTGCCACGATGGCGGTCCGGGCCACCGCGCTGATCGAAAGCCTGCGCGCCCGCCCTGCCCCGCCGCCTAAGGGCGTGATCCCGATCAGCCATGGTCGAAAACTGCCGCGGGTCTCGATCCTCCTGCCACTCTTGCGGGAGGATGTCGTGCTGCGCCACTTGATTGCCAATCTGGCGCGCACGACCTATCCCAAAGACCTTCTTGACGTGAAGTTGGTTGTGGAACCCGATGATTTTGCAACGCAACTTGCGCTGGCGCAAATCGACCTGCCAGCCTGGATTACCGTCCTCATCACGCCGCCCGACACACTGCGGACCAAGCCGCGCGCGTTGAATTTCGCGCTGGATTTCTGCACCGGTGATATCGTCGGCATTTACGATGCCGAGGACCGGCCAGAACCCGAACAAGTGATGAAGATCGTGCGGCATTTTCAGGCGGCACCAGCAGAGGTGGGCTGCGTTCAGGGATATCTCGATTTCTACAACAGCCGCCAAAACTGGCTGTCGCGTTGCTTCACGCTGGAATATGCGATCTGGTTCCGCGTGCTGCTCGGCGGCATTCAGCGGCTTGGCCTGCCGATCCCGCTTGGCGGAACGACGGTGTTTTTCCGCCGTCAGGCGCTTGAGAAGGTGGGCGCCTGGGACGCGCATAACGTGACCGAGGATGCCGATCTGGGCATGCGGCTGGCGCGGTTCGGCTTGCGCACTGAAATGGTTGCGACCACCACGATGGAGGAGGCGAACTGCCATCCGCGCGCCTGGGTCAAGCAGCGGTCGCGGTGGCTGAAGGGCTATGCGATCACCTGGGCCACGCATATGCGGGCGCCGCGGCGGCTCTACCGGGACCTGGGCGCCGCGGGATTTCTGGGGTTCCAAGTGCTGTTTCTTGGCGGGCTCACCAGCTATTTGGCGACACCGTTGTTCTGGCTGCTATGGGCCGGAACCTTCGGTGTCGATCTCGCGCTGTGGCAAATGCTGCCCGAGGCGCTGTGGCTCGGGTTTTTTGCGTCTATGGCCATCGGTCAACTTCTTATGCTTGCTGTCGCCTGCCGCGCTGCCGCGGCCCCCGCCCGTCGCCACCTTCTGATCACGATACCGACGCTTGTTCTTTACTGGCCGCTCGGTGCACTTGCCGCCTACCGCGCGCTGCATGAGCTTTTCCGCGCGCCTTTTTATTGGGACAAAACGCAACACGGTCTTTGAACGCGGTCGGGCGCGCCGCCACAGCGTGCGATGGGCGCGCGCTCCAGCCGCGTTGCGCCACGCGGTCAGGGCCGTTCGCCGCCCCGCCGGATCTGCCTCTGTCGCGCGCCCCCGTATCCGACGGTTTGGAAGCGACCGCCGCCGCGATCCTATGAAGGCGTTTTCCCCGCCATCGCCCTGCGCTATGTCCCCTGTATGCTGACCTCGCTTTTCACTGATCTGCGCGATGCCGGGGTGCCGGTTTCGCTGCGCGAATACCTCACGTTTCTTGAGGCGTTGAACGCCGGGCTCGCGCGCTACGACGCCGAGGCGTTCTACCACCTCGCCCGGGCCACACTGGTCAAGGATGAGCGGCACATAGACCGGTTCGACCGCGTTTTCGCCACCGTCTTTCGCGGCCTAGAGACCCTGACCGTCGACGATGTGCTCGGCGCCCTGGACGTGCCGGAGGCCTGGCTCCAAAAGCTTGCCGAAAAGCACCTGACACAGGCGGAGATGGACGAGATCCAAGCGCTCGGCGGTTTCGACAAGCTGATGGAAACGCTCAAAGAACGGCTGCGCACGCAAACCGGGCGCCATCAAGGCGGCAACAAGTGGATCGGCACGGCCGGCACGTCCCCCTTCGGCGCGCATGGCTACAACCCAGAGGGCGTGCGTATCGGCCAGGAGGAAAGCCGCCACCAGCGGGCGGTCAAGGTTTGGGACAGGCGGGAGTTTCGTAACCTCGACGACAGCGTCGAGCTTGGCACCCGCAACATCAAGGTCGCGCTCAAACGCTTGCGCCGCTGGGCCCGCGACGGCGCGGCGGAGGAGCTTGACCTCGATGGCACCATCCGCGCCACCGCCGAGCACGGCTATCTTGACGTGGTCACGCGGCCCGAGCGGCGCAATGCCGTCAAGGTCCTGCTGTTTCTCGATGTCGGCGGGTCGATGGACCCGCATATCCGTGTGGTTGAGGAACTGTTTTCCGCGGCGCGGGCGGAGTTTCGGCATCTCGAACACTTATAATTACAAAAATGACTATACGAAGGCGTCTGGCGCGACAAACGCAGACGCTGGACCGAGCAACGTACGACCGACGAGATCTTGC